>SXIK01000034.1 GCA_005772855.1 Planctomycetia bacterium
AAGGGATCGATAGGGATGCAGTGACCGCCCAGACCCGGGCCAGGGTAGAAGGCTTGAAAACCGAAGGGCTTTGTCGAGGCTGCCTCGATCACTTCCCACACGTCAATGTTCATGCGGTCGAAGAGGACCTTGAGCTCGTTGACGAGCGCAATGTTCACGGCCCGGTAAATATTTTCGAGGATCTTGCTGGCCTCGGCCACCTTGGCGTGGCTCACCGGTATCACTCGTTCCACCGCCGCCTGGTAGAGGCATGCCGCAAGCTCGCCGCTGACGGCATCGACGCCGCCGACGAGCTTCGGGATGATGGTGGTGTGGAACTTGGGGTTGCCCGGATCCTCTCGCTCGGGGGAAAACGCCAGGAAGAAGTCCTTGCCGCACTCGAGACCACTGTCTTCGAGAATCGGCTTGACCAGCTCCTCTGTGGTCCCCGGATAGGTCGTGCTTTCGAGGATAATGAGTTTGCCGCGGTCCAGGTAGCGGCGAATCTCGGCCGCGGTCTTCTCGATGTAGGAGAGGTCAGGTTCACGCTCCTTGGTCAGAGGCGTCGGGACGCAGATAATAATCGCGTCCATCTTGCGAAGCTGGCGAAAATCCTCAGTCGCCTCGAATCGGCCTCCCGCCAGGGCTTCCTTGACCCAGGCGGTGGGCACGCGTTCGATGTAGGACTCGCCGCGGCGCAGTGAGTCGATCTTGTTCTTGTCGATATCGAAACCACAAACCGGGAAACCGGCCTTTCCGAACGCCTGGATCAGCGGCAATCCGACGTAGCCGAGACCGATCACTCCCACCCTGGCAGTGCGGTCGGCGACCGCCTTCTTGAACGCTACCTTCAACGAGTTTTCCGTGGTGGTTGCAGTTGTCATGAAACTCCCATTGTTCAATCAAGGCGTCCTGGCACTGACAGCAGTCGAGACGAATCTACGAGAACCATGCCCTGATTCGTCACAGTAGTCGATCTTTCGGTCGAAACGGGCTTAATAGTATATAGGGGCCGATTTTTCCTGCCCACTGCTCAACTCTCGGGAACGATAAGCCGGGCGTGAAGAGGGATCCTGGCGAGCGCACGAACGGACTACCGGCCGGCCTGTAAGCTGTCTGCCGCGAACGGAGGTCGTGGTCGGGCCGGTTTTCGCCGGCGCGGGGTTGGATTTATGGAATTATGTTGTTGAAACAGACAGACTTCTTCTCCTACGATATCGCAGGCGTCCCGGGGTTTGAAGGCGATCAAGGGCTTCCTGTTCCACCTGCTGAGACCGTGAAACCGGCGATGAACCGCGATGGCGTCGTAACGCACCTCCGACTCACAGGCCTGGCCGCCAACACCGACTCGCGCATCCCGGTGGCAATAGGTATCCCTTTTGCTCGCGGCACCCGTCGTCATCTTACCGGGCTGGGAGTCGCCGACTCCTCTGGAAGCCACTTGACGAGCCAGTGGAGCCTCCTTGCTCGCTGGCCTGATGGCAGCGTGCGTTGGGCGCTGGCGGATTTCCTGGCGTCGCCGGCGTCGGGAGCCGAGACGAAGGTGCTAACCACGGAGGACGAGGCGAACTCGACCCCGGGCGAGCAGCTCGACGTCACCGAGACCGCACAAGGCTTCCGTATTGACACCGGGGTCAGCGTGTTCACCTGGGACGAGGATACCGGGAAGCTCGAAGCCGAGCTTTCAGGCCAAGACACATTGCGGCAAGTCGCCATCGACTTCGAGCTTGCCCTTGCAAGCGGTCTTCGCGTCCGGCCGTCCATTCGCCGCACCAGCCTCGAATGTCGCGGGCCCGTGCGAGCAACACTGAGAATCGAAGGCGAATTTCCACAGCCTCACAAGCCGGGTGCATTCCATTTCGAAGGGCGCTTCAGCTTTTTTGCCGGCACGGGCATCGTCAAGATCACACTGACGCTGAGAAATCCATGGCCTGCGAAACACCCCGGCGGCCTCTGGGATCTCGGCGACGAGGCCTCGCTTCTGTTCGCAAGCCTCTCGCTGCGAGCGGAAATACAGGGCAAGATTTCACCGAAGATCACCTGGACGGCGGAGACGGGCGCGCCAAGGCACGAGTGCAGCGCTGGACACTTCGAGATCTACCAGGCTTCAAGCGGTGGCGAGAACTGGCGTAGTCGCAATCACGTCGACCAGAGTGGCGGCGTACATCTCCCCTTCCGGGGCTACCGTCTCAAGTCCGCGGGCGCTGAATTCCAGGGGCTGCGTGCCAGCCCCGTGGTGACGCTCGAACACCCGGAGTGGAGGCTGAGCGGCGCCATCGAACAGTTCTGGCAACAATTCCCCAAGGCTATCCGGGCCGATGGCGGCGCTCTGCAGCTGTCGTTCTTCCCCTCTCCCGATGGAGCGCACTCCGAGGAGGCACGCCTCCACGAGATGCAAGGGGGGGAGCAGAAGACCCATACGGCGTTCATCTCCATGGCGTCGATGTCGACATCGACGGCTCTCTCGGTGCCGGAAACTCCTCTTTCCTGGGTGCATGCGCCCATCCGCGTGAGTATCGATCCGGACTACATCGCGTCGACCGGCGCCCTGGGACGCCTCGTGCCCGAAGGCGATGACCCCCACGAGGAGTACAAGGCCTTGATCGCCAATACCATCGAGGGCCCCAACTCCTTCTTCGCCAAGCGCGAGCTCATCGACGATTATGGCTGGCGCAACTTCGGCGATGTCTACGCCGATCACGAAAACACCCACGCAAAGGATCCACGTCCTGTCGTTTCGCACTACAACAACCAGTACGACCTGGTGCACGGGCTTCTGGTTCAGTTCGCGCGCAGCGGAGACTACCGCTGGTTCGAGCTCGGAGAAGACCTCGCTCGGCACGTCGTCGACATCGATCTCTATCACACGCATCTCGACAAGCCGGCCTACAACGGCGGCTTCTTTTGGCACACGGATCATTACACGGACGCCCATCGCTCCACCCATCGAACATACTCGAAGGACAGTCCGCAGGCGCGGAGCGGCAAGCCCTATGGGGGAGGGCCGTCGAATGAGCAGAACTACTCCACGGGACTACTTCTCTACCACTACATGACAGGCTGCCCCGGCGCGCGCGAAGCCGTGCTATGTCTGGCCAGATGGGCCCACGACATGGACGACGGCAGGCTGACCGTCCTTGGCGTGCTCGATCCCGGCCCCACCGGAAGCGCCAGCTCCACGGCCTCTTCGAACTATCACGGACCTGGCAGGGGAGCAGGAAACTCGGTGCGGGCCTTGCTCGACGCCTTCGAGCTGACCGGAGAGCAGCGCCACCTCGACAAGGCCGAGGAGTTAATCCGCCGCTGCATTCACCCGCACGACGACATCTCTCAACGAGATTTCGGCAGCCTCGAGACGCAATGGTCCTACCTCGTCTTCCTGCAGGTTCTCGGCAAGTACCTGGACGTGAAGACGTCGCATGGCCAGCGAGATCCAGCCTGGCTTTATGCCCGTCACAGCCTGGCCACCTATGCGCAATGGTTGCTCAGGCACGAAGCACCCTATCGACAGAGGCTCGACAGGGTCGAGTTCCCGACCGAGACCTGGCCTGCGCACGACGTCCGCAAGAGCGTGGTTCTTGACTATGCTGCCGTCTATGGGCGAGCTGAATTGGCAGCGCAATGCCGCGAGCAGGCCGACTTCTACTTTCGCGAATGCCTGGCCGGCGTGGCTTCCTTCGAGACGCGAGCCTGTACGCGGCCCCTGGCGATCCTTCTTCAAAGCGGTTACCTGAGGGCGGCGTTCCGCTCCCTCTCACCGCCGCCTGAACCCTGGCTAGAGCCTAGCTCGAGCTTCGGCCCCCCGACGTGCTTCGTCGGCCAGCGGGATCGGGTGAAACGCATGCTCAAGACACCCGCCGGACTTGCGCGCCTTGCGGCTCTGGTGTTGAAGCCTGTGAGCCTTTTGCGTCTTGTGAGGGCAGTTCTGGACCGGAGACAAGCATGAAATAGCGGCTCCGCGGGGCCATGTTCGGGACATCTTGACCAGGGCTCCCCCACGAGCGAGGTGTATAGGCTGCTTGTGCACGGGCTGCCAAACCTCTCGGGTCATCCCCGCTTCGCAACCAGCGTCTCAAACAATTTCTCGTAGGCCTGGGCCATGGCCCGGGCGGAGTACACATCGTAGACGAGAGCGCGTCCTGCCGCAGCCTTCCGGCTGGCTTCTTCTCGGTTCGTGCGCACTGTGGCAATTACCTCCGCGAGCCGCGCCGGATCGCCAGCAGGAAAAGTGTCACCGGTAACTCCGTCGTGAATTACTTTCTCGATTCCAGGAATCGCCGAGCCCGCGCAGGGTACGCCCGCTGCCAGTGCCTCCATGACGCAGCGCGGAGTGCCTTCGCTGTAGGATGGAAGCACGAAGAGGTCAAAGCGCTTCAAGAAGGAGAGGCGATCGGGTCGATAACCAAGAAACGCAACCCGGGACTTGATATCAAGGTCCGCTGCAAGGCGCTCCAGGGCCTTCTGCTCGGGGCCCTCCCCGATCAGCAGGCAGCCCCAACTCGGATCTTTCTGAAATGCAAGGGCGCGAAGCAGGAGATCAACCCCCTTTCCTGCCACCAGCCGGCCAATGTAACCGACCACAAAGGCGCCCTCGGGGAATCCGCCCACTGGTGATCCGCTCGCCGGCTGGGCTCCCTCCACCTCCGAGAGGTCAACGCCATTGCCAATGAGGTGGACCTTCGAGGTCGAGATCGGGTAGCCGCGCAGATCCTCGAGCAGTCCTTCGGACAGGGGCGCAATGGCCTCGAATCCGGAAAGGCACAGTTTGTTGACGGCCGTTCTCACTCGCTCCTTCAGCGCCGTCCGCACCTCCCACCCATGCGGAGTCGAAAGGGTCGCGCAGTGAAGACCCACCGTCGCGGCGAGGCCGACGAAGTCCTGTCGAACCCCGTGCGTGTGAAGGACATCGATCCTCTGTTCCTTCAACGCTGCGCGCAACCCGCGGACGGATGACCAGAGCAGCCGCCGGGTACCGTCAATGACGCTGGTCTTGAAGCCAAGCCGTCTCGCCTCATCGATCAGGGGCAACTCCAAAGTGTCGGCGTCGCGGATGCACGCGACAACAGTCTCGACCCTCGCCTCATCGAGATGTTTCGCCAGCATGAGAACCCAGCGCTCGGCTCCGTAGAGCGCGTGCCCGTAAGAGAGCTGCATAACGCGGATCTTTCTGAACTCGCCATGAGCGCGCTGCGTGGAGACTGGCGGCGGGGCCTGCATCGCGATCAACCCACCCTCGATAGGTCTTCCCGGGCTCGAGCTCCCGAGCTGACGCGGCGGTTGCTCTCAAGCCAGGCATTGAGGGCCCAGATCGTCCACAATGTGTAACCGTGGTTGAAGATTCCTCTCTGGTGCTCTTGCCACAGCCTGCGCACCAGGAGGGCGTCGATGAGCCCAGCACCGTGGTCCGGGCTGGCAAGCACCTCTGCCTCGAAGGGGGACTTCAGTCCTTCTCGCAGCCAGCGGTCGAGTGGGATGTGGAAACCTCGCTTCGGTAGCGTGAGAAGCTCACGAGGCACATACCGCTCCGCCACCTTACGGAGGAGGCGTTTGGAGTGTCCTGGCGCTGCCTTCAATCCTGCCGGAATGGAGAACGCCAGCTCGACCATGCGTTTTGAGAGAAGCGGCGACCGCACTTCGAGACCGTGCGCCATGCTCATGCGATCGACCTTCACGAGCACATCTTCTGGCAAGTAGAGCTTGGCATCCGCACGCAGGATGGCCTGAAGCGGATCCTGGCCCCGTCCGGATCGGTAGATGGCTCGCACGTGGGACTCCACCTCATGTCCAGCCGTCCCCAACTCCGGCGCCAGGGCATCAGCAATCGCCGGCGAGGTGAAGCAAAGGTCGTGATAAAAAGCCTCGTCCTCCTCCATGCCGATGTTCCGAAGCAGGTTCGCCAGACGCAGGAAGCGCGGCAAATCCTGGCGTCGAGGCCAGCGCGAGGCCAGCCACCGGCAGAGCGCACGACCCGGTTTACCGCCGGCAAGCCGTCGGAGCCTCACGTCGCGAAGATGCGTCATGTACCTGAAGTCATAGCCACCGAAGCTCTCATCCCCGCCGTCTCCGGTGAGGACCACGGTGACGCGCTTGCGCGCCTCCCGCGACACGTGCCACGTCGGGAGCGCCGAGGAATCAGCGAAAGGCTCGCCGAAATGTTGGAGCAGAGTGCCCATGACGCCGTGGAAATCCGGCTCAACACGGTACTCGGCGTGGTCGGCTCGGTTGTGACGCGCCACCAGCTCCGCCGCCCTGGTCTCGTCTTGGTCGCCGGAAAAGCCAACCGTAACCGTCTTGACGCCGGGACCGAGCAGGCTTGCCATGAGACCGACCACGAGGCTCGAGTCGATTCCGCCGGAGAGGAAAGCTCCAAGCGGAACCTCACTCATCAAGCGAGCTTGGACGGCAGCCTTCAGCTCCGTTTCGAGAGCGTTGACGGCGGTCTCCTCATCAAACTCCCTCTCGTAGCCCGGCGGTGGCAGGTCCCAGAATTTTTTCCGCCGCAAGCCGGTCCCATCGACCACCGCATACTCGCCCGGCTGGAGCTTTTCAACATCACGGTAGATCGAGAAGGGCGATGGAATGTAGCCGAGGCGGAGGTAGAACGCGAGCGCCGTGGGGTGCAACTCGCCCTTCCAGTCCGCGGCCTGGCGCAGCACGGAAACCTCGGACGCAAAGTCCAGTGTTTGACTCCGCCAACGAAAGTAAAGCGGCTTCTTGCCCAGGTGATCGCGAGCCAGGAGTAGCCGTCGCTCCTGCGTGTCGAGGAGCGCAAACGCGAACATGCCTTCCAGGCGCTGGGGGCAGCCCTCCCCCCACTCGCGATAGCCCGCCAGCAAGATCTCGGTGTCCGAGTTGGTTCTGAACGCGTGACCCTTGGCCTCGAGCTCCTGGCGCAGGGTTCGGTAGTTGTAAATCTCGCCGTTAAAAGTGACCCAGAACCTACCGTCGCTCGTGCCCATGGGCTGCTGCCCTTGCGAAAGATCAATGATGGCGAGACGTCGGTGACCCAGGACCGCCAGGGGAGACTTGTCCAGCAGTCCACCGGCATCAGGACCCCGGTGCCTGAGACCTTCGGTCATCACCTCGACCTCTTCAGTCGCGCCATGGTCAAGCTCAAGTGAGGGAGAAAATCGACCTACGATGCCGCACATGAGTCTACACTCGGCCTTCCCGCTGACGCCGCGGCCGCCAGCAGCGAAGCGTCGGTCCGATAAACTGACATGCGAGTGTGTGAGCCACCCACGGGCATCGGCATGCGCACGGGGCTAGCTTGAGGACCGGTCAGACCGAAGCCTCCGAGCCTCCGACCCAGGCGAGCAAGATCCTGCTTCACGAACGGCTCCTGTCCTGGACCACCCTGCGGCTGAGGTCCATCGTCTTGGCGGTGATGGCAGCCCAACTGTATTGCGCCAGGACCCTGGCGCGCCCTGACTCTCCCATGCGCTGCCGCAGCTCCGGGTCAAGCGCCAGACGCACGACCGCATCCTCGACGCCCACGGCCGAAGTTGCGTCAACGCGCAGGCCGGTAACCCCGTCCTCCACCGCGTCGGCGGTACCTCCGGAACTGCCTGCAATGACCGGCTTCTTGCACGCTCCAGCTTCGAGGAACACGATACCGAAGCCTTCAACATCACCGTCGGGCATGGCCCGATTGGCCATGATGAAAATATCGGCGAGATTGTAAAGCGCAGGCAACTCCTCCTGCGGCACACGGCCCAGGAAACGGACTGCGGAGGCCACCCCGGTATCTCGCGCAAGATCCTCAAGCGCCTTTCGCTCCTCGCCATCACCGGCAATGACGTAGACCAGGCCAGGAGCCCTGGCGAGGATGGCGGGCAAGGCAGCGATGACCTGATCGTGCCCCTTGCGCCGCTGCAGCCTACCCACGGTCAAGAGCACCAACTTACCTTCGAGCCCAAGCCGTCGGCGCAGCGCTTCCCCGCTTGACGAGGGCGCAAATTCATCGGGCTCGAC
>SXIK01000237.1 GCA_005772855.1 Planctomycetia bacterium
GCCCCCGCCCTCTCGGGTCACAAGCTCGGAGGCCAGCTTCAAGCGTTGCGCCTCACCCCCCGAGAGGGTGTTGCCGGGCTGGCCGAGCTTCACGTAGCCGAGTCCGACCTTCTCCATGGCCTGAAGGATTCGCAAGATCTGGTGCTGGCTCTCGAAGAAGACGCAGGCTTCGGACACATCCATCGCGAGAACATCGCTGACGTTTTTTCCCTTGAAGAGGATGCCGAGCGTCTCCCGGTCGAATCGCTTTCCCTTGCACAGTTCGCAAGGGACCCAAACGTCGGAGAGAAAGTGCATCTCGACCTGCGTCGCGCCCTGGCCGTCGCAAGTCATGCAACGCCCCTCGCCGGTGTTGAAGCTGAAGCGGCTGACCCCAAATCCACGCACCTTGGCTGCTTGCGTCAAGGAATAGAGCTCCCTCACATGGTCCCAGATTCCGCTATAGGTCGCCGGATTCGACCGCGGCGATCGTCCAATCGGCTTCTGGTCCACGACCACGAGGCGCCGGACCTGGTCCAGCCCTTCCACCGAGCTGACCCGCCCGGGAGACGGAGGGCGCCTCGCCAGCTCCGCCTCCACCACCTCCGAGAGGACGTCAAGGACAAGGCTCGACTTCCCCGAGCCGCTAACACCAGTGACCACGGTAATGACGCCAAGTGGAAAGGCCGCGTCGAGGCCTGTCAGGTTGTTGTGGGTGACATTTCGCAGACGCAGCCAACCCGTGGGCTCCCCTGGCGGGCGAACGCGATCGTGCACCCGTTGGCTACCGGAGAGGTAGCGACCGGTGAGGGAGGTCGGCGAGCTTGCCACTTTGGCCGGTGTTCCCTGCGCCATCACTTCACCTCCATACACCCCGGCACCTGGGCCGATGTCGATCAGCCAATCAGCGGCCTCCATGGTCTCACGATCGTGCTCGACCAGAAGCACCGTGTTCCCGAGATCCTTCAGGCTCTTCAAGCTGTCGATCAAGCGCTGCGTATCGCGTGGATGGAGGCCAACCGTGGGCTCGTCGAGCACGTAGAGGACACCGGAGAGTCGGTTCCCGAGCTGGGACGCAAGCCGTATGCGCTGCGCCTCGCCTCCGGACAACGTGCCCGCAGTACGGTCGAGCGAAAGGTAACCGAGACCCACCTCGTCGAGAAATCGGAGCCGGTTCTGAATCTCGCGCAACACCTGTTGTGCGATCGTCTGTTCCCGGTCCGAGAGCTCCAACGCGGCCATGAAACGCGAGGCATCGCTCACGGTCAGTCGCGTCAGATCCTGAATATTCAACCCCCCCAGGCGAACCAACAGAGATTCTTTCCTGAGACGCCCGCCGCCGCAAACCGAACAAGTTTGTGGCTCGAAAAACTTCGAGAAGTACTTTGCGAATTCACCGAGGCTCTCCTCCTGAGCCCACTCCTCGAGGTGCGTCACGAGCCCGGGCCAATAAATCTCGATCACCGTTCCGTCCTTGAGCTCCAGAGGCACCTTGCCCCCGGGAGCACCTCGAAAGATCGTGTCGCGGTCCTCGGCTCCAAGCTTTGAGTACGGAGTATTCCTGTTCCCGACTCGAAGCTCAAGGAGTCGGTGGATCACCTGAATCGTGGAAGGCCGGTAGGCCTCGAGAAAGCGGCGAAGCGCGGGATCGAGCGCCTCCACAACGGGCCGGTCCGCCAGGACGATGAGGCGACTCGAATCGGCCCGGCTCTCGATCCCGATCCCCTTGCACCGGGCGCAAGCGCCTTGAAGGCTCGAGAAGCTGAACATGCTGGGCGTCAATTCGCCTGTCAACTCCATGTGACCCAGCGGACAGGCTGGCGACCGGGTATGAAAAACGACCGAGCCGCCGTCGACAAGCACGGCCGCCTTGCCTCCGCCGCGCTCGAACGCGAGCTCCAGGCTGCCCGCGAGCCGACTCTGCGAGGCCTCCGCCAGTACGACTCTGTCGACAACCACAAAAAGGGGAGCCCCCTCGGCTCCACGACTCCTCGAATCGAGAAGCGACTGCTTCATAGAGGCAAGCAATCGCCGATAAGAGGTATCCCCATCCTCGTCGAGCCGAATCTCCTCTCCCCCCACCATCGCTCGGGTGAAGCCGTCCTTGAGGAGCGAGCTCCGAATGGACTCAACGGCTCGCTGGATTTCGTGGTCCTTCATGCCCTCGGTCGGCAGGTGCTGCACCAGCGCAAGCACCCGACACTTCTCACCGGCACGGGTTGTGACAAGCTCCTGGGAGAGCCGCGTGGGTGAGGTCCACTCCAGCGGAGCACCACAGACCGTGCAATGCGCGCGGCCGATCCGCGCGTAGAGAAGACGCAGGTAGTCATGCACTTCCGTGATGGTGGCAACCGTGGACCGTGGGTTTGCCGACGCCGACTTCTGGTCGATGGCAATCGCAGGCCGTAGACCCGTCACCCGGTCACATTCAGCGCCCTGCATCCGCCCCAGAAATCGCCTCGCGTACGTGGAGAGAGATTCCAGGTAGCGCCGCTGTCCCTCCGCGAACACCGTGTCGAAGGCAAGGGATGTCTTGCCAGATCCACTCACACCCGTCACGACAGTGAGTGCATTGTGAGGCACTCGAAGATGGATGGACTTCAGGTTGTGCTTCCGTGCGCCGAAGACCTCCATGTATTGGACCTCCTGCTCGCGGTCCATCTTCCCTCCTCGAGGACGCTTCTTGCGGATCCTTTCGTCTCTCGGCGCCAACGCCTCACGAAGCGCCCTTGCAGTGTGGGAGCTTTCGACCCGGCTCACCACCTCTGGCGTCCCCTCGGCAACGATCCTGCCACCCCCGTCCCCCCCCTCCGGCCCCAGATCAATCACGTGGTCCGCAACCTTGATGACGTCGACGGAATGCTCGATCACCAGCACCGTGTTCCCTCGCCCCACAAGCTCCTGAAGTGCCTCGAGGAGCACCCGAGTGTCCTCGAAGTGCAGACCCGTCGTCGGCTCATCGAAGAGATAAAGCGTGCGCCCTGTGTCGCGCCGCTTGAGCTCGGAGGCCAGCTTCACCCGTTGCGCCTCGCCGCCCGAAAGTGTCGTGGAAGGCTGACCGAGCTTCATGTAACCCAATCCAACGGTCCTGAGCATCTCGATGGGCCGATGGATCTTTGGATGCTCCCGAAAGAACTCGGCGGCCTCGGCGATCGGCATTTCGAGCACGTCGTAAATGCTCTTCGATCGGTAGTGGATCTCCAGCGTCTCCCGGTTGTACCGGCGTGCCCCACAGGCATCGCAGATGACCTCGACGGCGGGCAAGAACTGCATTTCGACCGTGCTGACACCAGCGCCGCCGCACTCGAGACAGCGCCCACCATCCTTGTTGAAGCTGAAGCGGCCTGCCTTGTACCCCCTGGCCCGGGCTTCCGGTACCTGCGCGTAGAGGTCCCGGATGAGATCGAAGACCTTGACATACGTCGCGGGGTTGGAGCGAGGAGTCCGTCCAATCGGGCTCTGATCAATATCGACGAGCTTGTCGAGGCGCTGGTAGCCCAGAAGCGCCTTGTAACGCCCGGGCCTTGCGGTGTGACGGCCGAGCTTCTCAAGCAGCGCGGGCCTCAGCACATGATTCACCAGCGAGCTCTTGCCGGAGCCGCTGACCCCGGTCACGACAACAAAGCAGCCAAGCGGGATCCGGACATTGACCCCGCGGAGATTGTTGTGCGTGACGCCCCGGAGCTCGAGCCAGTGCTCTCCTGGCTCCCGTCGCACTTGAGGCACTGCAATCGTGCGCTCTCCACTCAGATACTTGCCCGTGATCGATTCGGGCGCCTTCATGACCGCCTCGACATCCCCCTCGGCAACAATGAAGCCACCATTCTCACCAGCGCCGGGCCCAACGTCGACCAGGTGATCAGCAAGCTCCATGGTCGCTTGATCATGCTCGACGACGAGCACCGTGTTCCCGAGATCTCGCAACGCCGCGAGGGTTTCGAGCAGCCGCTGGTTGTCCCGTGGATGAAGCCCGATCGACGGCTCGTCGAGGACGAAGAGAACCCCCTGAAGGCCCGCACCAACCTGACTTGCGAGACGCAAGCGCTGCGCCTCGCCGCCCGCCAATGTGTTGGAGCGACGGTCAAGCGTGAGGTAATTGAGTCCCACGTCTTCCAGGTATTTCAGTCGAGAGATCACGTTCTTCAGGATCGGCTGCCCCACGAGCGTATCGCCGCCCTCGAGGCTGAGGCCGAGGAGCCACTCCTTCAAGACCTGCACGGTCATCGAGCCCAGCTCGACAATCGACTTGCCCTGGAACTTCACCGCTCGCGCCTCGGGCCGGAGTCGCGAGCCACCACAGTCCTTGCAGGGTCGATTCCGCACGTACTGTGCAATCCAGCCCGACGCGTTCTTCGCCGCAATGCTTGCGAGCGCCGGCACCAAACCGGCGTAGCGTCCATCGCCATCAAGGACGGCCTGCCTGGCCTTCTCGTCGAGGTCACCCCAGCTCGAACGTGGGCTGAAACCCATGCGCTCACCCAGAGCGACGAAACCTTCCGTGTCAAGCTCATCGTCGACGAACTCGCCTGTCGCCAGCATGCCGGCGATACCTCCCTTCTTGAACGGAAGGCTTGGATCGACGATGACCAACTCCGGATCCACCTGATCCGTCTCCCCGAGCCCGTCACAGGCCTTGCAGGAACCATGCGGCGAGTTGAACGAGAAGAGCCGGGGCTCCATCTCGGGCAAGCTGATGCCGCAGAAAGGACAACTGAACAGACTCGAAAAAACCTCTTCCTCGAGGACGGGCGCCTCGGTGGACCCGCTCTCGGGGCTCGCGGGAGCCAATACCGCAATATTGAGCAGACCGCTGGTGAGCTGAAGAGCCTTCTCAATGGCCTCGGTCCACCGACTTCGAGTCGACTCCCGGACTTCAAGGCGATCGCACACGACCTCGATCACGTGCCGCTCGTGCCGTTTCAAGGAGGGAATGCCAGAACCGAGGCGAAGCATAACACCGTCAATCCGCACTCGCGTGTAACCGTCGCGGGCAAGATCCTCAAGGAGCTGGCGGTACTCGCCCTTTCGACCCCGGACGACTGGCGCCAGGACAAGCGCCGTATGGCCCGCATGGCGCTCGAGGACGCGCTCGCAAATTCTCTGCGCGCTTTGCGGCTCAACCTTGCGCCCACACTGCGGACAGTGCGGCTCGCCAATTCGAGCATAGAGAAGGCGCAAGTGGTCGTGCACCTCTGTGATCGTGCCGACGGTGGAACGTGGACTGCGTCCGACTGTCTTTTGGTCAATGGAAATCGTGGGCGACAGGCCCTCGATGCTCTCGACCTTCGGCTTCTCGAATCCGCCAAGGAACTGACGGGCGTACGCCGAGAGGGACTCGAGAAAGCGCCGCTGGCCCTCCTTGTAGATGGTGTCGAAGGCAAGGCTCGATTTTCCCGAACCACTCACACCCGTAAAGACGGTGAGCGTGTTCCGGGGAATTTCGAGGGAGACGTTCCTGAGGTTGTGCTCCGAGGCGCCTCGGATTACGATCTTCGACACAGTGGCAGCTAGAGCTCCATCATCTCGGGGACGATGGGCTTGAGGGGGAAGCGAAGCCGCGAGGCGCCGAGTCTCCCGCCACTCGGGCCATGGCGTGCTCAACCAGCGAGCTAAACAAGTCGCGAAGTGTCATGCCTTCCTTTGATGTCGCAAGGGGGATAAGCGAGGTCTCTGTCATACCAGGCAGGGTGTTCACCTCAAGCACCTCTATCTCCCCGTCCGGCGTCAGGAACATGTCGGTACGGGAAAGAGGTGCGCACCGAAAGGTTTGGTGGACCAAAAGCGCTGTGTCCTGCACACGCGATTTCTCATCGGCGCTGAGCAACGCCGGGCATACTTCCTCGCTCGCCCCCGGCGTGTACTTCGCCTTGTAGTCAAAAAAAAGACTCGATCGCGGTCGTATTTCAATCGGAAGAAGCGCTCGAGGCTGTCCGTCCGTCTCGAGCACCCCGCACGTGAGCTCCCGCCCCGTGACAGCCTCCTCGACGAGTAGATCGTCAGAGGAAGCATTGGCGGGCCAGGCGTCGAGCACCGCTTGCGCCTCGCGAAGCACCTGGTCATGGGTCCGCAAGATCGCGATCCCGACAGAGGAGCCAAGGCGGTTGGGCTTGAGCACCCATGGCAGCGGCACAAGGGACGACTCTCGCTGGAGTATCGACTGCCAATCCATGGGTCCCTTGCGCAAGTCGGCTGAACGGATCACGAAACACCTCGGTGTGCGCAGGCCGAGCCCCATCAGCACATGCTTCGTCAAGCGCTTGTCCATCGTGACGGCTGCCGTGGTGACGTCCGGCCCGGTGAATGGAAGACCGACCACTCTCAAAAAGCCCTGCACCGTCCCATCTTCGCCGAAGGGGCCGTGGAGCGCGTTGAAGACAACATCGACCCCCTCCTCAAGGAGGGCGCGAACGGCCTCAACGGCACTCAGGCCTTGCCCCGAAAACCAGCTCTGCGATTGAAGCTCGAGCCCCTCGTGGAGACAACCCTCGGGCGCTCGCCATTGCCCATTGGCGAGGATCTCGATGGGCTTCACCGCGTAGCAGCTGGCAAGCTCGCGCGCGACGCAGCTCCCGGTCTTGAGCGAGACTTCACGCTCAGCACTGGTGCCCCCCATGAGCACGGCGACCAAGAGTGGCTTTCTCATCGCTTGGATTCTCCCTCCCCTGACAGGTGCATCACGAGTTGCGGTCGATCATGAATCGGCTGATCGCACGAAAGACATCTTTCCCCTGCGCATCAAAAGGTGCACTCTCAATCACGGAATCTGCTCTGGCCAGCAGACGGCGATTCTCGGAGTCTGCAAACTCAAACGCACCTGTTTTTCTGTAAAAATCGATGGCCCAGGCGACCTCGTCCGAGGTCGTCTTCTCACGCGGCCTTGCGGCAATTTCGACGAGCCTCCCGCGCTCGTTGTCTGTGCCCAGGCGTCGGTCAAGCACGTATGCAAAGAAGATGCTCGGCTTCCCTTCACGCAAGTCACAGCCGATCTCTCCGCCCCGTCCCTTCCCGTGAGTCATGTCAATGAGGTCGTCCCGGATCTGAAACGCCGGCCCAAGGCACTTGCCAAGCTCCCACAACGGCTCTATCCCCGCGTCGGGGACACCCGCCAGGACGGCGCCACCGACCCAGGTAAGCGCAAGGTAATAAGCCGTCTTCAGCTGCACAATTCGGAAGTAAGTCTCAAGAACAATATCCGCGCGACCTCGCAAGTTGATGTCGAGGGCCTGTCCCTCCACGGTGCGCTCAAAGGTCTCCGTGAAGATCCTCGCCAGGCGCAGGTTTATTTCTGGGGGCAAATCGGCGCTCAAGAGGAGTTGGTAGGCCCGTGCGATCAAATAGTCGCCTGTATTGATCGCGTTGGGGACACCATCCTTGACCCACAGGGTAGCCTTGTCGCGGCGCATGGTGTCGCCGTCCTCTATGTCGTCGTGAATGAGGAAGAAGTTGTGGAGGAGCTCGGTCGCCAGAGCAAAAGGTAGGGCTTTGGTGGGGTCTCCCCTCAACGCCTCACAAGTAATGAGACAGAGGGCAGGGCGCAGCCGCTTACCACCGCTTGCGAATTGATACCAGACAGCGTCCGAGAGGAACGAAAGCTTCCCCGGGGGGATTTCCGCCTCCAGCAGGCTTTCAATGCGGCGGCCATGACGAGCGAGGAGGGAAGGAATGTCCAGCATGAAGTTCGGGGCATTGTAGAGAGGTGAGAGAGGCTGTCAACGCTCTGTTGACACACTCGGGACGCCCCGTAGAATAATCGCAACCTGTTTCTCTTGTGTTTTTTCCGTCTCGTTGGGAGGCTTGAGGCCCGCATCGAGTTGCAACGACTTGCGAAGACGACTGGAAGAACAATAGCAAAGAATTGCCACGGTGTGGCGCGCGTAGGCGCACCCGGTCAAGATCTGCCGCGCTCCAAGTTCCCGGAAAGAATTGGGTCCAATAACATTCCCGCTTCCCGCAAAGAGTTGAGGAAACGTGAAATCGCCGCGATGACGGGTGAGGCTTGTCTTCACAACCCTGCGGGGAGGGACTCGAACCTCTTGCGTGTGTTGCTCTCGATCACCCGAGTCACGGTCATCTTCTCTGGGCTCTTCGCTGGGTTTTTCTTCGCGCCATTGAGCCCACTTCCTGCCGTGGCTTTCCCCCCCGTCGAAGCGATGGAAGTCCCAGCGGGCACTGTACGGCTCGATGAGCAACATATTCCCCATACCCAGGGAACCATCGAAGTTCCAGTCTGGATCAAGAACTCTGGCGACGCCGACGGCCTTCGAATCCAGATCGATTACGACGAGGTCTTTCTCGGCTATGCATGGTACCGCGCGACGAGCGCGAATTGGCACATCGAGCATTTTTCCCACTACGGACATCACAGTGTCACTTTCATCCTCAAACAGAACCCCAAGAGCAACCCTGCGCTCGTTGCGCCTCTGGATGAAGAAGTTGCGTTGACTGCGGTCTTCTACGCGAAGAGCGCGGCGGTGCCCGTGGAGAATGCGAAGCGACCGTTCCAGATCCGCACGCGACTGGGCCTCGGCCAAAGGGGTCCAAACGGCGGTAGCGACACATTCTTTTTCAAGGTCACAGACCGTGAGGATCAGCAGAGCCCCGTCCAGACCGACCTTCTCGACGGCGCCTTGACGATTTACTACCGCGAAGGCGTGGAGATCGGCAGCGGCGGCTTTACACCCGTCGGACAAACCTTCCGATTGCCACTCTACCTCACCTATCTCCATCCGGGCCGGGAAGCTGAAAAGCCACGTACTTTCACGGTCGCGATAGACTACGACGAGGTCTTCTTGGGCCTGGTGGGAATCATGGGCCGAAGCCCGCCCGTCGATGCCTTCGAGCCCGACGCAAGTCCAATCCCAGTTCTGGCGCAGTCGAGTGGCATTGCGATTTTCAATATTGCATTGCCGGCGGACGCGGGCCCTCTCGGCTGCCGAGTCCACGTCGCGGACGTTTACTTCAAGTACAGTGGGCTCGTGCCTCCAGGTGGGCTCTTGCACGTGGACCCAAGCATTATTCAAGACACTGGAGCGTCGCCTGAGGATACAAAGGATGACCCGTTCGTTGGCCCGGACAACGACAAGCCGGACGGTGGAGCCGCAGCCATGTCTCCTGGGCAGCAGGCAGGCGTGATCGAGGTTCTGCCGCCATTCTTTGTCCGAGGCAACGTCGACTCGAGCCTGCAAGTCAGAAACCTCGGAATCAGTTATCAACCCAGCCCAACCGACGCGCTCCTGATCCTCGAGACTGTTTTCCTGGGCGGCAATAATCTGCCGTGCGCGGACGCCGCTGATGTCAACGACGACGGCCGACTGGACCTCAGCGACGCAGTGACACTCTTGAACCATCTCTTCCGCAGTGGCCCGCCCCCTGCCGCGCCATATCCAACTCCCGGGACCGATCCCCTGCCCTCGGACAGTTTTGACTGCGAAACCCCGGTGCCCTACTTCATCCTTTCACGGTAGGCACCCCAGGCACAAAGCGCTCACTTGGCACCGTGGTATGCGGCATCCGGGCCCGGCAACCACGCAGCGCCAGACTCCGGCAGCGCCACGGTTGGTTACGAGCACTTCTCATGCGTCCATTATCGTCTCGAGACCGTGGTGAAGGCTCTTCAAGGTCACCACCTTTCGCACCGCGAGGATTACGCCGGGCATGAAGCTCGTCCTTGAGAGCGCGTCGTGGCGCAGACTCAGGACCTGTCCAGGCCCGCCGAAGAGCACCTCCTCACTGGCAACATAGCCGGGGAGCCGCACACTGTGAACCGGCACCCCCAGGTACCGTCCGCCCCGGGAGCCTGGCACCGTCTCCTTCTCCTGAGGATGGGCCCTGAACTCCTTCACCTGCACCTTGCGAATCAACTCCACCGTTTTCAGAGCCGTGCCGCTCGGCGCGTCGAGCTTCTGGTCATGATGCATCTCAATGACCTCAACGGCTGGAAAATAACGTGCAGCCTCCGCTGCAAACTTCATGAGGAGCACGGCACCAATCGCAAAGTTGGGAGCGATCAATCCGCCCAGATCGAGCGACTTCGCCAGCTTCGTCAAGCGCTGAATATCTTCGGGTTGGAAGCCTGTTGTGCCCACGACGGGTCGTGCCCCGGCACGCAGGATGGCTTCCGTATTCGAGGCCGCGGATTCCGGCCGGGTGAAATCGACCACGACTTGCGCTTGAGTATCTCGGATCGTCCCGGCGAGGTCGTCGCCCAGATCACATTCGGCCACGAGTGTGAGGTCCGTCTCGGCTCGCACGGCAGCCACGACTTCACGCCCCATGCGGCCCTTGGCGCCGCTCACAATCACGGAGATCTTGGCTAGATTCATGCCTTGCCTTGTATCGCAAAGACGCCCGCGAATCAAATGCGGGGCGAGAGCCCAGTAATCCTTGAGATCTCGCCCCTCCCGGAGTCCCCGAAGCAAGCTCGGCGTGACTATCGGCTTTCGCCGAACTTCACAGAGGCCCAGGCCTCCGTACCACCGGCTCGGAGCGTGAATCGTAACCTCGTACCCTTGCTACGGGCTGACAAGCCGAAGTGGGCCAAGTTACCTTTGCGCTCACACGTCCTCATCGAGAGCGGAACCTTCAGTCGGGTCACCTGCGGCTGTGCTTCCTCCCCCGGCGGCTCATTCCTCTGTAAGTTCACCTTACTTCGAGACGCCCGAGGCTCGCTCGAACTTTTCTGTTGGCTCTTGTTGTCGGTGCCCGATTCCTTGCCCGCGTGACGAGGCGCCGGAGCCACCTTCTCGGCTTCCGTTGCCTTCTCCTCCAGGGCCGGTGGAGCCACCTCCTCCTGGGAGCCAGACTCTTTTTTGGCGTACTTTTGCGTGGACGCGTTGCTGGTGGCCGACTCTGGCCCGGGTTTCGTCTGGATGACAAGCCAAAACGACTTGTCGCCATCCCTCTCGACGAGCACGTCATACGTGCCCGGCGGAAGCTTCTCGCGGCGAACAGTCAGTGGCTTCTCGCTAGTGAGTCTCGCGGTTAGCCTCAAGAGGAGCTGGAGTTCCTCTTGCTCCGAGCTCTTCTCCTTTCCGCATTCGTGCGGGGTGAACTCGAGTCGAGCGCCCTCCACCTGAGCCATTGACGACACTGCCTGTGCCCCCGTCTGTGCGTTGAGTACGTGTCCCATGAACAACAACATGCCAAGTGCGACTCGGACGAACGTCTTGAAGCAACTGATTCTCCTGTGCATGGCTGAGAGCTCCTTGTTATTTGTTTGCGAAGAAATAGAAGAGTCAAAAGGCCCCAGCGTCGCAATCTCCTGCCTTGGCCTGAACCGACGAGACTGCTACCAAGGAGCCTCTATTGAGGTGGTGCGCAAAGTCTACATGGTGCAATGCTCGGCTGGGGCCATGTGGAATCCTCATGTGTAAGTGCTTGTCGTTGACGCCAAGACGATGGCCGGTCTTGCTCACGGCAACACACCGTGGGCGGCGCTTGGCTCTTCACCTCCTTGTATTGTGAGATCGCGGTTTCGCCCCCAGGCCAGACCTCTTCGCGTGGCCGACACATCGCCGGAGTCAAGGTGGCCATGCGCAGCGGGCGGACCCTGCGGCGAGGCTACAAAAAGCAAATGAGTGGCCAACGACTTCTCTACTTCAAGTAGCCCCGTTTTCCCCTGTTTGCTTCTGATAACTGCCCGCGACCTTCGTCGAATCAACACCGAGCTGATCGTTCAATTTCGATGCATTGACACACCTCCGCACTCATCGGACAGCGGTGCAGAATCACATTGCTCGTGGGGATGGCCTGGATACAATCTGGCCCATGCACGAGAAGCTGGTCGCGATGGGACGACTCCAACAAATCGTCGAGACGCTCCGCGGGCCGAACGGGTGCCCGTGGGACAAGGTGCAGACGCTCTCGACGATGAGCCGTTACCTCCTGGAGGAATCCTGTGAAGTCCAGGATGCTATCGATGACGCCAGGAGCATGCCAACACCTGCCGTCTGCGAGGAGTTGGGCGACACGCTCGTCAATTTGCTACTTGCAGCACAAATCAGCGAGGACGCCGGTGGGTTCAACATCGCGGACATCGCAAGGAACGCCAGCGCCAAGCTTGTCCGTCGCCACCCGCACGTCTTCGCCAACACCCGAGTTGATGGAGTTGATGAGGTTCTGAGCAACTGGAACGCGATCAAAGCTATGGAGAAACTGGGGCATTCGGCAACTGGCGCACTTGAGTCCCCCACTTCGCGCCCCTCTCGACTCGACGGCATGCCGCGGAGCTTGCCTCCACTGGAGAGAGCCCTCGATCTCGGGAAGAAAGCCTCGAAGGCGGGCTTCGACTGGCCCTCGGCGGAGGGAGCTCTCGAGAAGGTGGCCGAAGAGCTTGGTGAGGTGCGCGAAAAGCTCGCAAGGAGTCAGGAATCGCCACCCAGGGAGAGCAAGAACGGACTGGAGGAGGAGCTTGGTGATCTCCTTTTTGCAGTTGTAAACGTCTGCCGCAAGACCAACGTGCGGCCAGAGCAAGCTTTGCGAGGCGCAATCCGGAAGTTCTGCGCTCGCTTCCGGCAAATCGAGGCCCGGATTCCATCCCTTGAGACTGCGAGTCTCGAAACCATGGAAAAAGCGTGGCAAGCTTCCAAGGGAAGCCCCGAGGGCAAGGGACTCCCCGAAATTGGACTAAAGAACGCTGCCGCGGCGGAGGGCTCTGTTTCATGAGCGAAAAGCCCCAGGGCGCCCTCACTCGGGATGACGAGCGCAGAGTGGAAGCCTTCGCCTCGACCCTCGAAGCTGTTCGCGCCGAGCTTCACCGACGGATCGTTGGACAGGATGAAGTCATCACGGAGATCTTGGCAGTAATACTCGCCGAGGGTCACTCGCTCATCGTCGGTCTGCCAGGACTGGCGAAGACTTTGCTCGTCAGCTCTCTTGCAGAGCTGCTCTCGCTCGAATTCAAGCGCATCCAGTTCACCCCGGACTTGATGCCATCCGACATTACCGGCGCCAACATTATCAGCGAGGACGGCTTCGGCCACCGGGACTACCGCTTCCTGAGAGGTCCAATTTTCGCGAACATCATTCTGGCCGACGAAATCAACCGGACCCCACCCAAGACTCAATCGGCCCTCATGGAGGCCATGGAAGAGCGTCAGGTATCAGCCGTCGGCAAGCGCCTCCCCCTGGAGCGCCCCTTCTTCGTCCTGGCGACGCAAAACCCTCTCGAGCTTGAGGGAACCTATCCGCTGCCCGTCTCGCAGCTCGACCGTTTCCTTTTCAATATCACCATCGACTATCCGACGGCCGAAGAGGAGTTTCGTATGCTTGTCCTCACGACGTCGACCTACAACTGTACCCTCACCAGGGCGCTCGAGAGGGAAGAGCTCCTCAAGATCCTGAATCTTGTACAGCGAATCGCTGTACCCGCAGGGCTCTTGGACTACGCGAACCGGCTCGTCAGGGCAACCCGGCCGACTTCGAAGGACTGCCCCAGAGTTACGCGTGAACTCGTGGCATGGGGCGGCGGGCCGCGCGCAACGCGGGCAATTCTTGCCGCGGCACGCGCAATGGCCTTCATGGACGGTCGCGCCGAGGTGACGGCTCGAGACATTCACACGGTAGCGTTTCCTGCCTTGCGGCACAGAATTCTTCTCCGGTACCACGCCGAGGGGGAGGGAATCCGAACCGAGGACGTCATCACACAAACACTCGAGGCCATGCCGGATGGGCTCTACCAGAGGCCAACACTTACAGTGCCCCGCGCCCCGAAGGGCCGCGGCGGTTTACTGCAACGGATCTTCTCCAGGAAGAGTTGATTCACGCCGCAAGATTGTGGCGCCTTCAGCCTCTTGAACAAATCGTCCCCCGGGCTCCGTCATGCCTGTTGCAAGTGCTGCTCGGACCTGGGTTGAGTACCGCCCACCGTAAGTTAGGGCCTGAAAATGCAGCCCTTGGGCGGTACTGAGTGAGCCCCTACAGCAGCCGACCGTCTCGCTTGGCCTTTTCCTCAAGCTCGGGTCTGACCTTGAGCACGAAAGCGATGACGTCCCGGGCGCAGTTCTCGCAGTAAGAGTACTTTGCCTTCATGTTGGTAAGGGCCTGCCGGACCTGCTCTTGATCGGCCACGGACAAGTGATCAAACTCATCGGTCCCAAACTTGAGGATGTCCTGCTCGATGAGCGTAAGGAGGCGGTTGCGCTCTCGATAGAAGTTGTCACGCAGCGCACCATAAATCTCGGGAAAGAGCTGCTGGTAGTCTATCTTCGCCTGCAGGTGATCCAGCGACCAGGCGGCGATTCGCGTAATGATGTGAGAGCGAAAGACGTCTCGTGACTCATTCAGTGTGAGTAGTCGCTCAACCGAGAGCATCATCTCCTCGTTCGGAGGTTCGTAGCTGTTCGTCCGGGGATTATAGACATTCTCCTTCGTGTGGAAGGCTTTCACCTGGCGAAAGTACTCGAGAAAGAAGCGGTCGTATTCGCTCTCCTCGATCAGATTGATCGAGTCGTACACCTCGTCGGTGACCCAGTGGAGGTATTCCACGCGGACATCGTCGAGGAACTTTCGAACATCTCGGTAGCCACCTTCAGCCGGAATCCGGAGAAAATCGAAGACACTGGTGTCCTTGAGCAACTCTTCGATGGCCTCAAAAATCGCCATGGGCGTGAGACATCGATTTTTCTTGAACTCGGCCGCTCGCGCGATCAGGGTCAGTACCTCACGAGCCGAGGCGCCGCGACGCCCCTCGTACTCGGCGCCATAAACACCCTCAAACTCTCCCTCGTCCTCCTCGAACTCCATACGGATCTTTAAAATTCCCGTGCGAAGGGCTTTCCGCTCCTCATCACCGAAGCGAGACGGGACTTCACCGGAGTCGTAGAGCTTTGCCTTCTCGATGGGGGTCAATCTTGGAGCCACGTTGGCCAAAATGCCCGTATAGTTCTTCGGATTGGGCTTCCGAAGCCGTGTCAAGACCGCCCAAAGTGCGGCAACCTCGGCGGCGTGTGGCGTGACATGCCGATCCCTCGAGAAACTGTGAATGAGCTTTCGATAGAGTTGCACCTCGGTGGAGAAACGAAGCAGGTAGGGCACGGAGATCAGTTCGATCCGGCCCTTGAAGCTCGAGAAGTCGGCACTGCGTTTGAAGAGGTTGAGCTGCTTCTCATTGCTCGTCGCCATGATGACCAGGTCCAGGTAGGCCATGCAGCTCGGCAGAGTTACCGTGCCCCGCTCGCACGTGGTGAGCAAGTACTTGCTTGCCTCGAGCGGACGCTTCAAGAAGTCGCTGTATTCGAGAACGCCGCGGTTCGCCTCAATAATGTCGCCCCCCAGCTCGTAAAGCGGAAGGTTTCTGAGGAGCGGCGGAAGATTTGAATGCTCGGGAGTGAGCATTCGAACGCCGGCGTCAATATTGCCCTGCGGCTCAATGCTCACGGCCGCCGCGCGGTATCGCTTCGAGACGTAGAAGCGTTCGATCTGGACGTGACGAAGCACCCTTCGCCAATCGCCCTTGTAAGCAATGAGCAATGCGTCGTAGATCTTGCGGCACTTCTGGCAGAGGTCCCCTTCGAGGAAGAAATCGTAGGGAAATCGAGGACGACATTCCTCCGGCGCGGCCAACACCGCTTGCTCAATGAGCTGCGATCGGTACTCCCTGGGAATCAGGAAAATCGGTGAATCACGAAGCTCGCACTGAAATCTCGCGGAGACATCCTTCGGTTCGAGGAGGGCATAGGTCTCCAGGTTGTCGGTCTCCCGCGCGTCCTTCTCGAAACCGATGCGCTCGAGCTTGCCTTCCCGATCGGTGAACAACCAACTGCAGGTGAGCAGGACTCCGGATTCCGTGCGGGAGTAGTGCTCGAGGCCCTTGATGATGCATTCGATGAGCGTGGTCTTGCCCGAGCCATTGGGCCCATGCAGGAGCAACATCTTGTCAGCCTTGCCCCGCTTGGCATAAGAAAGCAGGTTCTGATAAATCTCCCCCTGAACGCGTTCCTGCCCCACCAGGAGCGACTCGCTGCTATCGAGGTCTTGATCAAAGATCCGAAAGCGGACTGCATCCTGGCCGATTCGAGTGCTGGCTCGAGTCCCCAGAGACTCGAACATATCCACCAAGTACTGTGCGGCAGTCCGGAGGTAGAGACGTGGATTATCCTGGAAGTCCGCGATGAACTGGTCGAACGAGCGCATCCGGTCTGCCCGTTCGAAACCCTCCCGGACCTTATCTTCAATCCTCTTGAGTTCACGCTCCAGTGTCATGATGCAATCTTGTGCTCCGCGCGGCCATGATTTGGACATCTTGATCAAGGCTCACCCACCATCGACGCTGGCGGCCCCCGGCGCTTATCGAGCGCCGAGGGGAGGAAGGACGCCGCCAGGCGGCCGGTGCGAGGGAGATTTTTCTTCCCCCGCGAGGAGTATAGTGGTGTGCGCCGTACTTTGGAGGGAGAATCCTGATACGTTTCTGTGAGCGGCACAGGATCCAAGCTGCTCCCACCTTGAGGGATCTATCGACAAATGAGCGGGGTAACCCTCATTTTTCAGGCACGTCTTGACCGTGCTGCTTCAACCTCTGATAAAGAGTCTCTCGTGAGATCCCAAGGATCGTGGCTGCCCTGGCCTTGTTGCCATCCGTCTCCTCGAGAACGCGCTGTATGTACTGCTTTTCAACTTCCGCAATCGGCTTCAAGCGAAAGATCATCTTGCCCTGTGCGGTTTTCCGGACGTGCGGGGGCAGGTCGGCAGGAGTGATTCGTTTACCGTCCCCCAGAATCACAGCCTGCTCAAGAACATTTCTGAGCTCGCGGATATTCCCCGGCCATGAATAGTTGAGGAGGCACTCCCTCGTCGCCGGTGTCAGGACGACTCCCGAGCCTTGCCCCAGGAAACTCTCGGCGATCTCGGCAATGTCATTGCCACGGTCGCGAAGAGGCGGGATCACCACCGTCACCACGGCAAGTCGAAAGTACAAATCCTCACGGAAGCTATTGCCAGCGATGGCCTTCTTCAAGTCCTGGTTCGTGGCGCTGATGACTCGAATATCGACCGTCATCTCCTTCTTGCCGCCAACCCGGTAGAACTTTCGCTCCTGGAGGGCTCTCAGGATCTTGACCTGCATGTCGAGGGGCATGTCTCCGATCTCATCGAGGAAGAGTGTCCCCCCGTTCGCGAGATCAAACTTTCCCTCGGTCGTCTGCTGAGCCCCGGTGAAGGCACCTTTCTCGTAGCCAAAGAGCTCGCTTTCGACCAAATTGGAAGGGATTGCGCCGCAGTTCACCGCAACGAACGGCTTGTCCTTGCGAGGAGAACCCTGGTGGATGGCTCTGGCGACAAGCTCCTTGCCTGTCCCATTCTCGCCCGTGATCAGAACCGAGGCATCTCGAGGAGCGACCTTGTCGATCAGGCGAAGGACGGCCTTCATCGACTCGCTCGAGCCAATGAGCTCGGTTGTGCTCGATACCATGCTTCGCAGTTTCTCGTTCTCACGCTTCAGCTTCCGCTGGATCCTGAGGTTCTCGAGGCTGAGCCCCGCCATGCGCCCGATGGCACTCACGAACTCAAGGTCGCTACGGTCGAACTCATGACGACTGCCTCGTGTGTCGACATAGATAAGTCCAAGGGACCGCTCGCCGCTCGTGATCGGCACGCAAATGAACGATCGAATCTTCAGACCAATCACGCTCGCTCCAAAATCACCGCGGTCCAGCACGTCCTTGACAAGGACGGCCTTCCTCTCCCGTTGGATTTGGCCAAGAATCGTCTCGCTCATCTCGAGCGCCTGCGCTTCACCCTTGCGAACTGGATCCCAGAAACGCACAATTTCAAGCGCGTACGGGTCAGTCTCCTGGCCCTCGGAATTGAGCCCCACGAAGCCTCGCTCTGCCCCGGTCTCCTGTGTCGCGGGCGAGAGGATGGCATCAAAGACTTGTTCCTCGTCGGTGGCTTTCAGAAGCTCCTCGGAAGCCAGGTAAAGTCGCGCGAGCCGCCGGTAACTCTTCTCCGCCGCTGGCGGGTTCGACAGATCGGGTTGCCCCAGAACAACCGTGGCGGCGTCCAAGCTGATCCCACCGAGGACTGGCTTGAAGGTCTCCTGCCCCTCCCTCATCACGCGGAGCGCACCCCCGGGAGCAGCCGATGGATACTCGAGCAGGAGCTCGGTGTGGCCGATCTGGATGCGATCCCCGTGGAACAACTGATAGTCCTGAACCTCCGCCCCATTGACACGAATGGGGTTTTTCCCACCCAGGTCCTTCAACAGCACGGCCTCGCCATCGAACTGGAGTTCGGCATGGTGCCGGGAGACCAGGGAGTCCTGGAGGACAATGGTGTTCTCCTCGCTCCGGCCAATCGTTATTCGGCCCTCTGCAATGGGGTAGACGCCTTGCTTGCTCGTGTCGGAAGCGAGGATTCGAATCTTTGGGACTTGTTCCAGGGACTCCATTCGAACCTTGTTATCTCCTCAATCGTTACGGGCCCCCGTCCCCGAAAACGTACCGAACAGGATTCCGCTCGTTCTTGATGCGCAATCGGCCAGCCGAAGCTAACCCGAGTGGCGTGAACCGCCGCTTCTCTTCAACCTGGCAGCTTCACTCGCGCACCATGCACCAGCGAAATGGCAAGAAGCAATCCCACCAAAGGGACGCCCTGAGACCTGCAAGCGCCTCGTTATTCTACCGATCGGCCGGCGCTTGTCAAAGAAGGTGAAGCCGTGATCAGGGCCGGAAAGGACAAACTTGCACTCCCGTGTTAGCCTTCCATCAAGGCCTCGTTAACTCTGGCCCCCCCTCGGCTCAGGCCGGGGGGAAGCCCTCAAGCTCGACTGCAACAGCGAGTGGAGATCACCCATGCCGTCTTTGACATCCTCAAGAATTCCTCCCGAGTTCGTGCACGAAACGATCCGGAAGCACATGATTGGCGATGGATTCCCGGTCGTTGTGGACCTTCGGCGCAGCCATGGTTGCTGGATCGTCGATGCCATGAACGGGGAAGAGTACCTTGATTTCTACAGCTTCTTCGCCAGCCTGCCACTGGGCTTCAACAATCCGGCGTTTCACGAGCCCGAGAACTCTCGTCGGCTATTGGACGCGGCCCTACACAAGCCTTCCAACTCGGACGCCCACACGGTTGAGTTGGCCGAGTTTGTCGAGGCCTTCGCCAGGCAGTCCCTCCAGAACGTCTTCCAACACCTCTTCTTCGTGGAGGGCGGAGCGCTGGCAGTGGAAAACGCTCTCAAGACCGCCTTCGACTGGAAAGTCCGCAAGAACCTGCGGGCAGGCCGGCCTGCACTCGGAAGCCAGATTCTCCATTTCCGTCAGGCCTTTCATGGCCGCTCGGGCTACACCTTGAGCCTCACGAACACCCAGCCGGCGAAGACGGACTACTTCCCGAAGTTCTCCTGGCCTCGGGTGACTAACCCAAAGCTCAGGTTTCCCATCGATGCGAGCGAGGTGGCGCGGGTCGCCGACGAGGAGCGGCAGTCGCTCGAAGCCATCCGCGAGGCCTTCCTGAAGAGCCCGCACGACATAGCCGCGATCATCATCGAGCCAATCCAGTGCGAGGGCGGAGACAACCACTTCCGTGCAGATTTTCTCAGGGCCCTCCGCGAGGTGAGTGACGAGGAGGACGCACTCTTGATCTTCGACGAGGTGCAGACGGGCTTTGGCCTGACCGGACGCTTCTGGGCGCACGAGCACTTCGACGTGCGGCCGGACATTGTAAGCTTCGGCAAGAAAAGCCAGGTTTGTGGCATCATGGCCGGACCCCGTGTGGATGAAGTCCCAGAGAATGTCTTCCATGTATCCTCAAGGATCAACTCCACCTGGGGTGGCAATCTCGTCGACATGGTCCGTTGCGAGATGATCCTCGAAGTGATCCAGGAGGATCGACTGGTTGAAAATGCCGAGCAGGTGGGAGTCTACCTCCTTGAGCGCCTGCGAGAGCTTGAAGGCGAATTTCCCCAAGAGGTCTCCAACTCCCGGGGGAGAGGCCTTCTGTGCGCATTCGACTGCCCAACTCGAGAAGAGCGCGATCGTCTCATCGTGCGCGCCCGAGAGCATCGACTGCTCATTCTTCCGTGTGGAGACAGATCCATTCGCCTTCGCCCGGCCTTGAGCCTGAGTCGGGAAGAGGCCGACGAGGCTGCCCTGCGTATCCGGGCCGCCCTCGTGGACTAGAGGTGTCGCAAGGGACAGCCCCCCGTAGGGCGAGCCCTTCTCACGCGAAAGCCGCATGGCCCGTTATGTCGTTCCCAATGATCAGAGTGTGAATGTCGTGCGTTCCCTCGTACGTCTTGACGCTCTCGAGGTTGGCCATGTGGCGGCCCACGCAATATTCGTCGGTCACTCCATTGGCGCCCAGGATATCGCGAGCCGTACGAGCAACCTCGAGTGCCATGGCCACGTTGTTCCTCTTGGCCAGGCTGATCATCTCCGGGCGAGCCTTGCCCTGATCCTTGAGCACCGAGAGACGGTGAGCGACGAGCTGCGCCTTCGTAATCTCCGTGAGCATGTCCACCAGCTTCGCCTGGACAAGCTGGAAGGCCCCGATGGGCTTCCCAAACTGTATGCGCGACTTGGAGTACTGGAGCGCCTCTGAGTAGCAAGCGCTGGCAGCCCCAATGGCACCCCAGGAGATACCCGCACGAGCCTGATTGAGACAGGAAAGCGCGGCCTTGAGGCCCAGCGCCTTCGGCATTTTCGCACTCGCCTTGATTCGACAGTCCTCAAAGTGAAGCTCCGAGGTGACCGAGGCGCGAAGACTCCACTTGCCCTTCTGCAGCGTCGTCGAGAAACCCGGTGACCCCTTCTCCACAATAAACCCGACGATTTCATCGTCCTGCCTGGCCCAGACAACCGCAAGGTCAGCGATGGAGCCGTTTGTGATCCACATCTTGTTGCCACTGAGGACGTATTCGTCAGCCACGCGGCGCGCCCGAGTCTGAAGCCCCGAGGGGTTTGATCCGAAGTCGGGCTCGGTGAGACCGAAGCAGCCAATCTTTTCGCCCCGCGCCATTGGCGGCAACCATCGCTCTTTTTGTTCCTCCGAGCCAAGGGAGTGAATTGCGTACATGGCAAGAGAGCCCTGAACGCTGACGAAGCTGCGGAGGCCAGAGTCACCGCGCTCCAGCTCCGCAAGGACGAGCCCGTAGGCGAGGTTTGAAAGGCCCGCGCACCCATACCCCTCAAGGTTCGCACCGAGGAGGCCCAGGCCAGCAATCTCCGGGAGAAGCTCGGCTGGAAAACGTTCCTCGCGGAAACACTTTGCGATGATCGGAAGGACTCTTTGATCAACAAACTCTCGCACAGTTCCCCGCACAAGCTTCTCCTCGTCGGTGAGCAAGTCGTCGATGAGGAGATAATCAGGTGGCGCGTAAGGATCCATGCGGCGAACTATAACCGACACTGCCACGGCACTTGGACAAAATTTGGTTTTCGCTCCCCCGCAAAGCTCGCTACAATCCCCCGCGAATTTTTGACTGCGGGAGCATAGCTCAGTTGGTAGAGCAACGCCCTTTTAAGGCGTGGGTCGCAGGTTCGAGCCCTGCTGCTCCCACCAGTTCAAA
>SXIK01000035.1 GCA_005772855.1 Planctomycetia bacterium
CCGAGCGGAGCGAGGGCGGCGGCAACAACGACACGCGGCCCCTCCGGTCGCACGCTGCGCGTGCGCCTCCGGGCCAGGCTCTCGGGAGCCGCCAGCTCTCGCTGGCGCCGGCTCCCTCCGAGCCGTTTGCGGCTCCGCCAGCTCGCCGCAAACCCCCGCCTCGGCGCCTGAGGGGCGCCGGGCGCCTCTGGCGCGAGCAGCCGCAACCTTTCGCAGGCTGCAAAAGGTCTCATCACTGCCCGCGTGCAGTATACTCTCCGCTCCACCAAGGAGATTCCCCCATGCGCCTCATGATTGACTCGCACCTCGACCTCAGTTGGAACGCCCTTTCCTGGGACCGCGATCAGACACTCGGCCTCGATGAACTCAACCGCCGCGACTCGGCGTTCTCGGACGACGACTGCCGCGGCCGCGCGACCACGAGCCTTGGTGAAATGCGTCGGGGGGGCATCGCCGTCTGCCTCGGAACCGTGCTCACCAGGTCGAAGCCAGAGGTGCGCCCGCCCGAGGGACAGCGCCGAATCTCGCTCGATTTTCCGAGCCAGTCGATTGCGTATGCGGTGGGCCAGGGACAGCTCGCCTATTACCGTCTGCTCGAGAGCCAGGGCCACATCCGCATGCTACGAACCGCCCGTGAACTCGACGATCACTGGCGGCGCTGGGAGACCAAGGGCGACCCGAGTGAACCCCTGGGCCTTCTCCTCGCGATGGAAGGCGCCGACCCGATCGCGGATCCAAGCCAGGCCGAGGCCTGGTTTCTGGACGGTCTGCGCTGCGTCAGCCTTGTCCACTACGGCGAGGGACCCTACGCATTTGGCACTGGAAAGGAAGGACCCCTTTCGCCTCGGGGAAGGGAGCTCTTGAGGGAGATCGCCCGCTTGGGCTTGATCCTGGACGTGACGCACCTGTCCGACCAGAGCTTCTTCGAAACCATCGATCTTTACTCGGGCCCCCTTCACGCAAGCCACCAGAACTGCAGATCTCTCGTGCCCGGGGCCCGACAATTCACCGATGAGCAGATCCGCATTGTCATCGAGCGAGGCGGTATCCTTGGCGTCTGCTGCGACGCCTGGATGCTCCAGGCGGGCTGGCAGACTGGGGTCACGCCTCGCGATACGGTGACGCTCGAAGCGCTCGTGGACCACATCGATCACATCTGCGCGCTCGCGGGCAACCACGATCACGTCGCGATCGGCAGTGACCTCGATGGTGGGTATGGCACCGAACAGACGCCTGCAGGCCTGGACACCATCGCGGACCTCCAGAAGCTCGACGCGATCCTCCGCCACCGTGGCTACTCGGACAATGCCGTGGACGCAATCTTTCACGGCAATTGGCTCAGGTTCTTCCGAAAGTGGTTACCGCGAGGGTGAGTTTCCTGTTCACCTGCGATCCTCCTTGTAAGCCCCTTCAGCCAGGCAGGAGAGGGGCGCAGGTCGATAGATGCTTAATTCACGCCAATGTGCTAATTAGGGGCTCTTCATGAGTCCTACCAAGAACCGCGGATCGCTTGCCTTGGCCACGGCATCGGCGCTTTTTTTTCTGTCGGGCGGAACGGGGCTGGCATACCAGGTCGCCTGGTCGAAGCGGTTCTCTCATGTCTGGGGTAGCTCAACCCTGGCGATGGCGGCCGTCATCGCATCTTTCCTTCTGGGTCTCGGGCTCGGCGCGCACCTCCTCGGCAAGTTCGCGGACAGGACGCGCTCGGGCCTCTTCTGGTATGGGGTTTCCGAGGTCGCAATCGGCATACTGGCGGTCATCATTCCGTTCGAGATACAGGCGCTGCGAGTGGTCTCGGCCTGGATCTATCCGCTCCTGGAGCAACACCCCATCCTGCACACCCTCGTGCGCTTTCTCTTCACGCTGATCGTCATCGGTCCAGCCTGCTTGCTCATGGGAGGGACCCTGCCTTTGCTGATCCGGCACTTCACGCCGCCGGAGCGGGGTGCAAGCGCATCTGCCGGCTGGCTCTACGCACTCAACACGCTCGGGGCGGCCGCGGGAGCCTACGCCGCAGGCTTCCACCTGCTTCCGTCCTGGGGATTGTTCAAGACCAACCTCGTTGTCGCGGGGCTCAACATCGCGATCGGCGCGGTGGCGATGTTCGTCGCCAAGGTAGCCTCGCAGACGCGAGTCACAGGCTTCCTCGAAATGCCACCACCCTCCGTGAAATCAGTCTCCTCCCACAATCCCGGGGCCCACGAGCTTCCGCTCCTCTACGTCACCGTGGCCCTCACGGGCGCCGCCTCGTTGATTCTCGAGATGGTCTGGACCCGCCAGCTCGCCGTTCTCCTGGGCGGCTCGACCTACGCATTCTCGGCAATGCTCTTTCTCTTGCTGATCGGCATCGGAACTGGGAGTTTGCTTTACCACTTGCTCTTTCGCGAGTCCCAGCGAAACGCGCTGGTGCCCGCAATCACAATTGGAGTCATTGCCCTGACAGCATGGATCGGCAAGCTCCTGATTCCACAGCTGGGAGTCTTCGTGGGAACCGTGAAGGACTTGCGCGCCAACCAGGGCTGGAACGCGGCCATCGCAGTGGGCGTAAGCGCGGTCCTTGAGCTCTTGCCCGCGATCGGCATGGGACTTCTCTTCCCTCTCTTTATCGAGCGCACACGCAAGCGAGCCGTGGACACGGGCAAGGCCATTGGCGCAATTTACGCATGGAACACCGTGGGAAGCATCGCGGGCGCCACCGGGACGTTCCTCATTCTCGTCCCTCGATGGGGTCTGGCCAGGACGGCTGGCATCGCCATCGCCCTCTATGCGCTCGCCCTGCTGCTCTCCTTCCCCATCCGCTCGAGTGGACGCCAGCTCGTTACACTCGCCGCACTTTGCGGGGTCATGCTCGTGAGCTGGAACGGCATGGTGAAACAGCTCGACCCTCTAAAGACAGACCTGGGCTTCTACCTTTACGGACCAAATCCGGACCCGGAAAACCGCTTCGTGAACGCCCACTTTCGGGAAGGTGCCTCCTCGAACGTCTTCGTCACGATGACGAAGCAGATGGATCGAGCCAGCTATGCGTTACGCGTGAACGGCAAGGTCGACGCGAGCAGCGTCGGCGACATGAACATGCAGCTCGGCCTTGCGTACCTTCCCATGGTCCTCTTGCCCGCCGCACGCGACATCTGCGTGATCGGCTTTGGAAGCGGGACGACATCGGGAGCCGCGCTTCTCTTCCCACAGACTCGAGTCACTTGCTGTGAAATAGAGTCGGAGGTGGTCGCCGCCTCACCCCTGTTCGAGGACGTGAACCACTCGCCGGAAAAGTCGAGCCGCTTCCAGATCGTCTACGACGACGGCCGAAGCCACCTGCAGGGCACGAAGGCCAATTACGACATCGTCCTGTCGGAGCCATCCAACCCATGGATCGCCGGGGTCTCGAACCTCTTCACGAAGGAGTTCTACGAGGAAGCGAGGAGGAAGCTAAGACCCGGCGGGATCCTTGCCCAGTGGCTGCAGGTCTACAACTTCAGCCCGGACGACTATGTCCTCGTCGCCCGCACCGTCCTCGCGGTATTTCCAGAGTGCGCGCTGATCCGAATTTCTTCGGGCGACACAATCCTCCTGGCGTCCACAGCGCCCATCGCCAGCTCCAGGGAGTTGATCGACAGGGGACAGGCCCTCATCGACGCCACCCCGCAAGTGGCGGCCGACCTCACCCGGTACTTCCGTACCACGGACGTCAGGGCACTGCTCCTTTCCCACATCATCCTCGATACTCACGGAGTACGGAGACTCGTCGCCGCAAGCCATTCTGGACTCCACAACACCGACCTCAACCTGAAGCTTGAGTTCGACGCTCCACTGCGGCTCTTCAGGGGCGCTGCGGACGATAACACGCTCACCCGGATACTCAGCCACGGTGATCTGCGGTATTACGAGACCGTTGTGGAGCTGTGGGGCTGCACGAAAAACCAGGCCAGCGTCCTGCGGGAGATTCCGAAGCTCCTCGAGAGGTCCGCCCAACCTGAGCTTCTGCGAGGCCTGGCCGACCTGGCGCTCAAGCTCGACCCGGAGCGCGCAGACTTGATGGTCGATCGCCTTGCGCTGGGTCCTCCCGAGGACGCGGCAGAGTTTGCCGGGAGTGTGGAACGTGTGCTCAAGCTCTCGAGCAAGGAGGCCAATCGACTCGGCGTACGCATGTTCAAGGAGCGCAAGACCGAAAAGGCCATCGAGGTCTTCCGGCGCATTCTGGCCGTCCACCCTCAGTCGAACTCGACGTGGAACAACCTCGCCATTGCCCAGGACGCCGCTGGAAGGTTCGACGAGGCGGAGCAGGCCTTCCAGCGCTCACTGGCAATAGATCCCCTCCACATCGACACAGCAAAGTCTTACCAGAGCTTTCAACAGAAGCGAAAAGCCATGTCGGCGAGGAGCGCACAAGCGCAAACGGCGCCGCAACCGGACGACACCGCTCGGGATGGGGCTCCCACGGATCCACCCGGCTCGGCGCAAGATCTTCAAGGCGCTGAGGACCCGGCCGCCAATTAGAGCCTGGGTATGCGTGAAGGGGGGAATAGTCCTGGATTCCGACTCCAAAGTACCGTGCGGACTTCCTGGGTGGGCTGGCTACAGGGACACCTCACCAGTGGATCACGGGCGGCGAGATCAACGTCGAGCTATTGACCACGGATACCGATCCGGTGGTGATGATGATCAGGTCTCCCTGCGTGGTCATGCTCCCTCTGTTCGTCACCGTGAGATTATCGAGCACGATCGCTCCGTGAAACGGATTGCCCACGGCTCCGACCGCCGTCAGGTCGCCGCTTGAGGGAAGGACGGTAAGGCTCTTCGCGTCGTTGCTGGCGATGCCGAACGGGGTCAGCGTCATGCCGTTGACGACAACCCACTGACCCTGAAGGCCCGTTTCACTCGTAGGAAACGCGCTGGCCGTGGCGCCGAGCACGGTCGGGGTGAGGCTCGTAATGGTGCCCGTACCGACGGGGCGAAGCTGCGTACGGGTCGTCGATTGTGCACGCGCGTTGTTGTCGACCACCAGGTCACCGTACCCCTGGTGAGCCCCCTTCCAGAAGACCGTTCCGGCGCCTCCGACCGAGGTCGCCTTCACCGCGATGGGCGCCAGTGTTCCACCGTAAGCGTGAACCCTGCCCGTGAAGCTCGCGCGATTCGTGTAGTGAATGGCAATGCGCCCGCCGCCGCCAGCCCCCGCGCCAACTCCGCCGTCCGCTGATCCACCGTCGGCGTTAACCTCCCCGGCACCGCGGATCGTCTGAACGCTGAGGTAGACTCCGCCGCCGCCGCCGCCCCCCCCGACGTCCGTGTTGCCGCCTCGCTGCGTGCCGTCGCCCTGTGCGTCGATCTTGCCCTCAAGAGCGACCTCTTGCGCCAGAATGAGGACGAGTCCACCGCCCGAGTAAGCGCGCTCGGTCGACAGGGTCGTGCGCGCACTGCCTCCTCCGCCAGGCCTGCGCGGATGGGAAAAGTCGTCGTAAACCGGCGAAACGACCGTGCCCAGGCCGGCTCCGGCGCCCTGAAAGCCCCCCACGGCTCCATGGCTACCACCGGTGCCGCCACTCGCACTCGAGCCGATGTTGTCGGCAGTTCGACCGGTAGGGGCCGTGTTATCGCCGCGCCGCCCCCCAAGATAGCCCTTCGCCACGACGTCAACCAGTGAGCCCGACTCGATCGTCAGGGTGCCAGTGAGCCGCAGGTCGACAGCATGGGTCTGGGTGATCGTCGGCTCCCGCACGGTGATTCGGCTGGAACCCGTGAGCGCGATCGACTCGGCCGCGAGCGGCGTCGAGAGCCGCAAGACGCCGGAGTTCTTGACCGTGAGAGTACCAATGCCTGCGCCTTGTGAAACGAGCTCGACGACGTCGAGCTCGCCACCGTCCACGTCAAGGAAAGCAACCGCGGGCATCGTCAGCCGCGGCCCACGAAGCACGCCCTCCAGCATCCAGCGCTCCGGGGTGGCAGGATCAAGCGCCTCGACCCTGATGGCGCGTTCGCTGAGCACGCGGGCGCCTCCAAGCACCGCGAATAGCCCAATCGACAAATCCCCGCGGCCAGCGTCCCTCAGAACCGTCAACTCGCCCCGAGACAAACGCCCCTCGGCATCGATCGTGAGGTCACCCGTCGACGATGACGCTCTTCGGACGTAAATCGTGCCCGCACCGCCCACGACCTCGGCGGCCGCGGGCCCGGGGATTTGGGCTCCGCCAGGCGCTCGCAGCACGCCAGTAAAACCATCACCGCTCGTGTGCACGAGCGAGATGCGGCCGCCACCACCCGCACCGCCTCGAGACGCACCGACGGACTTTGCCGAGCCGCCCGCGGCGATCACGGAACCCGACCCGCTCAGCGTACCCACCACCATCTGTACGGAGCCTCCAGCTCCGGCACCGGCATGGTCCGTGTCGAAGAGATCGGGCCTTTCTGCCCCGGCTCCGGAGACGTCCATGGTTCCTTCAAGTGAAAGCTCGGCGGCGCGCAGGACGACCACGCCACCACCGTTTCCGCCACGGAACGATGGGTTCAATGGATCCGCCGCGACCTCCGCTGCACCACCACCGCCAGGAAGATCCGGTGACTCGATCTCGCCGTGAACATCTTGCACGAGCGTGGCGCCCGAGTTTGGCAAGCCGCCCATGCCGCCGTGACTCCCCCCGGACCGAGCATCTCCAACGAGGACACCGCCGGATGTCTGACCCGAGGCGCTCGTGCTTCCCCCCATGTACCCTCCCAGGAAACCCTTCCCGACAAGGTCGATGCGGCTCGTCGTGTCGATGCTCATCCTGGTCTCCACGGCGATATCAAGCACGCTGTAGCCATCCAGGTCAGGGTCGGGCACCGTCAGGAAGGAGCTCACAAGACTCAATGAATCTGCCTGGATCTTTCCTCCCGCCGTGAGCTCGGTCGCTTGAAGCGTGAGCAGGTCAGCCTCCAGCATCGACGGGAATGAGGCCTTGCAGTTCGTGAAGCCCAGGGCATGCATACGGCCCAGCTCGCTCGAAAGCGCGTCCACGTGAAGTGAGCCGCCGGAAAGCTGAAGATCCGACGTGTTGACGAGGCGCAACTCGGCGCCGGAAACCTCTCCGCCCGTGATCGACAGCGGCTGCGTCGCGGAGAGCAGGCGAAGCTTCGCGATATTCCTGAGCTTGCCCTTGCCCTTCACCGTGAGGCGGTCGAGCACAATCTCCTCGCTGACCGAGGCACCGAGCACTGTGCGCGGCTCACTCTGGTCTCGACCTCCGTTTTCGATCAGGAGCTGACCCTCCCCCGTCCCGAGACGCAGAAATACTGTTCCCGCACCACCGGTCGACTCGAGCAGGTCGGGCCCCGGAGCAAGACCACCCCCCCGAGCAGTGACGCGGGAGAGGTCGAATCCGGCTGCATTGCCCAGGTACATTGCGACCCTGCCGCCTCCGCCCGCCCCCGGGTGCAAGGCACCTGCTTGCGGCGCAGCACCACCGTCCGCCTGAATAGTGCCGGCACCGCGCAGGACTTCGCAGCGTACGACGACACTTCCGCCCGCCCCGCCTCCAGCACCGACAATCTGTGGGGCACCTTCTCCATTCGCGGAGAGCACCCCATCCAATTCCAGCGTCGCGGCCCGCACGATCAGAATCCCGCCACCGCTGCCACCGCGCTCGTTTCCGGCCCCCTGAGCGGAGCCTCCGCCGCCGCCCAGATTCGGGTCGCGGAAGTCACCCGAACCGGGCTGCACGATACGCCCGCTCGCCGCGCTTTCGTACCCACCGAGCCCGCCATGACTACCGCCCGTCAGCGGGTCACCACTGGCAACTCCACTCGGCCCAAGTCCCAGATGGCTCGAGTTTCCAGGCCCACGCCCACCGGGATAGCCCTTGCCGCTCGCGTCAAGGCGGCTGCCGCTACCCACCGCGAGTGTGCCCTTCACGGTCAGATCCAACGCCACTGGCTGCGTGCCAGATGGACCCGGCGTACCGAGGACAGAGTTCGAGAGTGTCAGGGCGCCAACGGTCACCGGCCCCCGGAGCACCACGCTCTTGTTCTCAAAGGTAATCGATCGCGATGAAAAATCAGTTCCGAATAGAGGGCTTGTACCGATATCGATCTCCGTCGCGTCATCGAACCCATCCCCATCGGTGTCAGCCTTGCGTGGATCCGTCCCAACCGTGATTTCGCGCCGGTTCTCAAGCGAGTCGCCGTCGAAGTCCTCGTCGCCGTCAAGGACGCCATCGCCATCGGTGTCCTTCATCGTCGGATCGAGCCCCAGCCGCGGCTCAACACCATCCGGAAGACCGTCCGAGTCGCTGTCAGAGCTCAGTGGGTTCGACCCCAGCAAGTTCTCTTCCTTGTTGCTGAGGCCGTCGCCGTCGGGGTCCTCTTCTCCGTCAGGAATTCCATCGCTGTCCGAGTCGGCCTTCGTGGGGTTCGTGTGGGTCCGCTGAATCTCGTAGCTGTCCGAGACCCCGTCCAGGTCCGTGTCGGCAGAGCCCGCGTTGGTCACGAAGCCATCGGCCCCTGCGCGCGACTCCTCTCCGTCATTGATCCCATCGCCATCCGTATCGACGACAAAGGGGTCCGAGATATAGCCGTCCACGCCAGGGTACACCTCCTCGATGTCGGTGGCGCCATCGCCGTCCTGGTCTGCATCGTCCTCGTCGGGCGTCAAGTCCCCGTCCAGATCAGCCTTCACGACGACGACGAGCGCGCCAATCAGTGCCTTGTTACGCTTGAGGTCGACCCCCGTGGCGGAAATGGTCACGAAGTACGGACCCGGCCGAGAGAGACTCGCGGTGAATGAAAAGCGAAAGGGCGAGAAGCCATCGTGGTAGACGGGTTGACCGTCGACGAGAAAGTCGACGCTTTCGAGAAACACGTCGTCCTTGGCCCGCGCGAATACACTCACGGTCTTGCCCGGGACGATCTCTCCGGTTGCGTTCTCTTGAAAAAGCAGTAACCCCGATGGCGCCCTGGCGCCCAGGTCTGCCTTTTCCAGCACTTGCGAAATCGCAATCGAGGTGCTGCTCAAGCCGACAACGTAGTTCTGATTCGTCAAGAGCTGCGTCGTGCCGCTCGCGCTATTCAGTACATTGCCCAGAAGAGAAATGGTGCCGGCGTCAGCAGCCTTGTAAATCACAACCTTGTCGTTTGCGGCGGTCGTGTGAGCGAATACCCGATTGTTGACCATCGCGAGGGCGTCGAAGGTGGCCGAGGGGAACTCGGGGGCGGAAGAGTCGAGAATCTGTAGCGCGGATGGGTTGGCCGCGGAGATCGCGAAGAGTCCAGCCGCCCCGTGGGAGACGTAAACGAACGGACCAGACGCCGCGATCGCCAAAAATGGCGAGACGCTGGCCGGCATCTCGAAACGTTGAAGCTCTCGAGGGGATGTCGGCTCGCTGATGTCGACGCTGATGAGACGGTTCAAGCTTGGGATCCCGAGAAACGCGAGCGATCCACTCAGGGCGAACCTCGAAAAGGCCGGAAGCGGCAGCGATCCAACCGGCTCAAGGACGCCGCCGGCCCCGGGCCGCAGAATGCGAAGGCCCGTGTCGGTTGAGAGGTAGACGGCTCCATTCAGAACGGCCACGCCGGTCACAGCTCCAAGGCCGCCGAGCGTGGAGGTCCTCGTGATGACGCCCGGGTTCGTGACATCGACGATGTGGAGACCCGAGACCCCCGCAGCAACATACGCAGTGCCTCTGTCCACGACGATGTCGCGCACGTCCGCGGAGAGAAACTCTGTGTCTCGAAAAGTGATCACAAAGCTGAGGACGTCCACCGAGTAAGTCGTGAGCCTGCCGTCGTTCGTGAGAACGGCGATGACGTTGTCGATGGTGAGCGCCGCGCGCACGCCAAGGCTGCTCAGGTTCACACTCGACTTGAAGCTTGGCGTGAAATTTCCGCTGGGCTTCTCGTTGGGATTCAGCGGATCCAAACCCTGCTCTATCTCGGAGCCATCGAGCGTGGTATCCCCATCGGTGTCGGCATTCAATGGGTCCGTGCCGAGCACCAGCTCTTCCGCGTCGCCGAGGAAATCCTCGTCCGTGTCGCGGTTGTGCGGATGGGTCCCCCGCTCAAACTCCTCCACGTTGCTGAGGCCATCGGAGTCGGCGTCAGCCAGCGCGTCGGTGTTGTTGTCGGGGTCAAAGCCCTGCGCCTCCTCGTAGGCGTCGGGCATGCCGTCGCCATCGGCATCAGAGTTCAGGTCGACCAACACAAGTACCTGCGCCCATTCGCCATCGCCAAGGACACGGATCCAGGCAAACCCCGGTGCCCGGGCAGTTACCTCACCCGTGCTGGAGACAGTGGCAACGTTCGCGTTGGAAGTCTGGAGGATCACCGCGTCGCTCGAGAGAGGTCCCCCCGGGTATTCGGCACCGTCCAATGTTTTCCCCGAGACCCGAAGCTGCACCTTGCGGTCAACCGCCGGCAGCACGATCGTGGAAACTCCGTCAGGACCGCCGAGGTCAAGATCGAAGATGACGGGATCGCCGCTGGCTGGAAGCGAGAGATCCGCATTGGCGTGATACCCCGACTCGGCTTCGATGAGGAGGGGCTTCGATGCCACGACCGGACCACCGCACTGCGCAGCCTCAACCGCACGCACCGGGACGCCCACGGTGAGGCCGCCGAGGTCATAGCGTCCATCGGGCCCGACGAAAACGCTGCCGCGTCCCGGAGAGCCGACGCGGAGCGACTCGAGACCGCCGCACGCTCCTGGACGCACCCGCCCCGTGTCCAGGGCATCGAACAGGCTCCGATCGCCCGCAGGAAGAGCGGAGAAGATCGCCACCGCGAGGAAAGCGACGAAAACCATGCATCGAAAGGCTCGAGTGCTCATCTTGCTTCTCCCCCACGGCCGTGCACCGTGACCTTGAAAGGGTTGAGGTAGTCCGCCCTTCGCGCGCCGCTCGAGTCCCCCGTGACCTCGCCCGGCAAGCCGTCCAGACCGGGGAACTGGTACCCGTTCAGCTCCAGGGGTGAGGCCGGAACCAGCGCGCCAGCATCCGCGATGAACCGCCCGAAGGCTGGATCGAAGTGCCGCGCACCACTGGAGTGAAGACTCGATTCGAAGTCATGGTAGTTGCCGCCAAAGCCCATCGAGACGCCAAGGTTGGAGAAGTTGATCAGGCTTCCAAAGCTGTTCAAAACACGCGGCAGGCCAAATGGGTCGTATCGGTAGGACTCAAGGACCACCGCAGAGTCGTCCAGGAGCGCTGTGGGAGATCTCGCGGCATCCTGCAGGAACGAGAAGCTCCTGGCGGGAGCACTGGCTCCACGCAACCGCAAGACTTCAGGTGAGCGGTCGTCAACGTAGAGGTACTGCCGGAGCAGCTGGCTTTGAGAGTCCCGCTCCTCTGCAACCCGGTTTCCCACGTACGTGAAGCGAATCAGGCCTGGCGGCTGATCACGCGCAGGGATCTTCACGTCCTTCAAGAGACGTCGTCCCTTGAGCGAATAGTTCTCCGGGTCCTCAGCCCCGAACGCGTCATACCCATGGACAGCCACCGTGCTCGCGCCCCTGACGATTCGGACAAGCCGCCCGAGCGCATCGTAGGCATAGGAGAACTGACCCTTCGTCTTGAGGCTCCCACGAGCATCGTAGGTCAGCACATCTTCGTCCGATCGGATGTAAGAGTTGCGCGAGTCCACCTGGAGCTTCCGCACGGAGAAGTTGATTTCGAGGAGGCGCCAGGAATGGCTCCCATCGGTGTAGAAGACGATCTTTTCGAGCGGATCGATCGGCGGCACTCTCGGCTCAAAAACGTTCGGAAGGAACCTCTGAAGTCGATAGATCGAGTCGTACCGCCAGACCTCGCCAAGCTCATCGGCCCTGTGAATGGGTTTTTCGTAGAGTTTGAAGCCGTTTCGGTCGCGTCCATACTCAAAACCATGAAACGCTTCCCCGGCCGCATTACGGTAGACATGCTCGATAGGCTGACCGAAGACGTCAAATGCCACATTGCGCTGCACCCCGTCAACTTCCCTGAGGAAAGAGAGCGTGACGCCATTGGCCAGACGCTTCTCGAGCAAGCGCCCCGTGCCAAAATGGCGGTAGGTTGCGTACGTCCCCGTGGAGTCGGAAAGCGCGGTCACGCGGCCGGTTCTGTCGCGTGGCGTGGCAAATACACTGCCGTCGGGATACTGGATCGAGACCTGTCGTGCAGCAAGGTCTCTCCCGATGGTAAACGTGAAGCCGTCTTGCGACTCCTCCTGCGTATCGCCGAGGGAGTCCCTCCGCAAAATGGTCACGGCATCGTCGAGCGGATCCTCCGGCGAATTATTGTCGAAGGCCAGAGTCAAGCGAGAGAGGCCGTCATACTCAAAACGCTGGACGGTCGTCCCCTCCACGCCAGCCCCGCGCAGGAGCAACCTCTGGATGAGACGGCCCAGGACATCGAACTCCTGCGACACGACAGACCCATTGGCGTCGGTGATCTCCACCCCGCGGCCGTCCGCGGTCCGGCGGCGCGTCTCAACAACTCCTTCCGGCCAGATCTTCCTGGTGACACGACCCCAGGCATCCAGCTCGACGGACGTGCGATGCTCGTTGTCGTCAACCCAGGCGATGAGACGGCTCAGATCGTCCCACTCGAACTTCTCGGTGATGATCCCATCGCGGTTGTACGGGCTTGTAATATCGATCAGCTGCGAGCCTTCGCCGTCGGTGCGCAGCTCGCTCTGAGACTCGACCAGCCGACCCAGATTGTCATAAACGTACCGCGTGCGATTGCCGAAGCCATTCAGGTTCGTACGCTGACGCTCCGTCATGTAGGGACGGAGCGAAGCAAACTCGGGCTCATCCTCACCCACCGAGATCCCCTTCGCATCCGCGACCAGCAGAACACGGCTCATCGCATCGTAGCGCGCCCGCCAGACCCCTCCGCCCGAATCGACGAGCATCGTCAAGCGATTCAACGGATCAAACGTGCGCAGGATCGTCTCAACCTCTCGGTAGCGCCCGAGCGTGCCATAGTCGGGGTCGTCGCCGACGCCAGGGTCAACGGGGTCAAGAGTCAAGCTCTCGCGGACCTCGCGGACGGCGTTGCCGTTCGCATCGCGCAAGTAAGACCGCGACCCGCCGAAAGGATCCAGCTCGTGCGCAAGCCGACCTGCGCTGTCGTACTCGCGCTTCCACTCGTTGCCCTCGAGGTCGATGCGTCGGACAAGAAGACCGCCGGCGTCGAAGAACCGTCTCTCCCTGAGAGCGGTGGCGCTCGCCCCGGGCCCTGCGCCGGGTGCAAAGCGGAAATGGACCGACTCGATCGAGCGACCCTGCTCATCGTGCGCATGGCAGGCACGAGAGAGGAGCACGTTACCGTGCCCACTTCCATCTACAGGTGTCGGTCCACCAGCTGAACCGAGGAAAGACTCGACAGTGATGTTGCCTTCGATGTCGCGATCAAGAACGCGCATGCCGCCAGCGGCGTCGATCACTCCGATCTCGCGGCCGAATCCATCGTAGCGATGCTCTTTTGCTCCCTCTGCAAGGTCACCTTCAATCCGCAAGAGATTGCCCCCTTCGTCGTGGAAGCTGCGGACGACGGCTTCCTGTGGCGTCTCGACGGCCGTGCGGTGCTCGATCACGAGCCCGCGCTCGTCGCGGAGCCAGGTCTCGTCGGTGCCGATCACGGGCTGGATCACCCGGGCAAGCAGGCCGGTTGGCGAGTATCGGTATCGCGTGATGATGCTTCGCTCGGGTCCCACCTCCCCTCCGGAAACCTCCCGAGTCACCGTCACTGGCCGCCCCAGGAGATCGAATTCCGTGTCCGTGTCAAGAAATTGGTTAGCGGTGACGAGGAAGTGGCCTCCGCCGTCGGTTGACGTGTAGTTCTCGATTCGAGTCCGCGTCACGTTGCCATCGGCGTCGTAGATCCACTGACTCCGGTACTTCAAGGGCGGCGCAAGGCGGCGCTCCATCAACTCGCCCAGAGGGTTGTAGACATGGAACTCGTCGTTTCCGTTCGCATCGCGTCGCGAGGCGAGGTAACCGCTTGCGTCGTAGGTGAGCTGCTCGACCACGACTTCACGGGGAGCACCCGCCGATCCCTGATCGGCGATGCGACGGGCCAATAGCCCACCCGTCAGCGTGTCACGCCCAGGCCCCGTTTCGGGCGTGCCATCGCCGTTCCAATCCGTCTCGGGATGATACTCCAGCCGCGTCGTTCGACCCGCCCCATCCCTCGTGAGAATGAGCTGACCCAATCGGTTGTACTGATAGCTGATGACGTACTCGACCGCCGGGCCGCCTCCGGGCGGAATCGCTGGCGGCAAAGCCTCGCGGATAACATTTCCTGACCGCTGTGAAGTCTCCCCGTCGCCGTTCAAGTCACCCAGAGCGAGGGTGATTCCAGATCGAGCGAGCGCCTCGGCCAGGTCATCCGCGTCAACGGCAGCTTCGGAGGCAAGAGCCGCGAGAGTACTACCCTCCTGATAGTCGAGAGTCCAGCGCCGCCGGTAGCGGCCAGGGCCTCCCGCACCGCCTGTTGGAGGCATGAACTCCGGGTCGTTGCCCCTCGGAGAGACCTCCTCGACGACAACGCCGAAGAGCGGATCACGGAGGTAACTCGTCACCGCAGGCTTGCCGGGCCCCGCGACCGTGGGCGCCGGATGATGCTCGACTCGGATGAGCGATGCCTGCGCGTAACGCAGGGGCGAGCCTTCATCCCGGGTGTAGACCTTGCGATCGCCCCGCGGCTCCGTCCTCGACGCCAGACACCCTTCCCGTGTCCATGTCCAGCGCGTCTCGTAAAAGGGAGGCAGAGTCCCCGGTGGCGGATGCAGATTGGCAGGATCGCGAGGACGTCCCTGCGGCACGGTGCGCACCCTCAGCGAAATCGGTAGCCCTGCTCCGCTCCAGACGACATCGCGCACGCGGCCTTCCTGATCAGTGAAGCGGGTAGTGCCCGCGGCGGAGAGCAGGAAGGACTCCAGGTCGGATCCCGAACGGTAGGAATCCGGCGCCGTCCGCCAGATCGCGTACTCGAACCCAACGGTACCGCCCGCGGGCACGCCCGACGCGTTCGTCCCACCCCAATCCTGGCGCACGACCCGATCAAACGATGGTTGCGTCGGGTCCATTCCGTAGACCACATGGATCCTCGGCAACCGCGTTGCCGCGACTTCCCGCGGGTCGATGATTTCCAGGAGGTTGTGGTTGAGGCGATCATCCGCATTGCCAGTGGAATAGACGTACTCGCGCCGGCGGCCTGCCGGAAAGGCATTGTCCGTGGGGGTGCTAACGACCACCGGGCTACGCGCCGCCACGAGGTCGCCTGCGGAGCTGTACTCGAATACCACCTCGCGGCCGCTGGCATCGCGGATGAGCATTATGCGACCCTCGGAGTCGTGCTCGTAATCGACGCCGCGGCCAAGCGGATCGATTGCCTGCGAAATGAGGCCGTCGGCACCTCGCACCAGGAAGAGGTGATTCTGGCTTCGATCGGTAATCGACTCCAGTCGGCCACCCCGTGGAGTGCCATCGAGGGGGTGGTACCGGTATATAGTGCCATCTGGCTCCCTCTCGATGTAGAAGCCCTGCGCATCGACGAAGAGACGCGCAAAGACGCCAACAGGTGACACAAACTGGCCGTCCACGGAGTCCAGGAGAAACTCGTCGAAGCTGCCCTTCCCATTCGCACGCACGATGCTGCCGCCGTTCAGGCTGGGGTGGAGCCTCCGGTCCTCGTACTCGTGCTCCCAGTTCCAGCCCAGGGACCCCTTGAAGTTGTGACGACTCTCGTAGCGCCTCCGAAAAGCGTAGGGAAGACCACGACCCGGGAGGGGCAACTCGAGGTCGGTCTCCTCGACGAGGAGCTCGCCAGAGTGCGCAAGCACGTTGAAACCGAGGGAGACACTCTCGGCTCGCTGGGGTACTTCCTGGAACCCTGGCTCTTGAACAATTACGCGACCTGACAGCGTGCCGGTGCGGCCGGCGAGCGGCCCGGGACGCGAAAGGAAGACGACGCCGCCCGTCCGGAGGCCTCGCCCTCCAGACGCAGTGATCGAGCCAGCCTCCTCACCCACAACACCGAGCGACGACTCAACGTATTCACCAGCCGCCGCGCTATGCACGAACATCGGCACGGAGCAGCCAGCACGCTCGCGAACTCTGGGAACGCTGAGACTCGCCGGAGGATCGAACCGGACGCCCTCGGGCAGAATTGCGATGGGAACATCAGCGTGTAGGTCATCGGGGAACATTGCGGGCAAAGTCGAGAGAGCCAGCGAGGCCAGCGTGAGCGTTCCCGACTTCGAGCCGCCCGGGAACGTCACCGAGCCCGGCGCGATCTGGAGGCGCAAACCCGGCAATCCCTTCAGCGTCATGAGCGCACCCTGCGTCTCACTCAGGAGCTGGCTGCGGGTCTTGACTCCGGAGGGATCTGTTGCCGGGGCCATACGAATTGCGTCCACGTGATTCGCGCGTCCGCTCACGGCGAACGACCGAACCTCGTGGGTTCTGAAACCAACGGCCACGGGCATCAAGAGCAAGTCACCGGCCGGCACGCCAGCGATACGATAGCCGCCGAAAGAATCCGTGAGGCCCGGAAGGGTGCCGCTTGAGGTGCGAAGCTGGACATCGATGCCGGGCATCGGCTGGCCTCGAGAGTTCAGCACCGAGCCCAACACCTCGGTGTCAGCGGCGGGGCCAGGAGCGAGGCCGCGAGCCTCGAACATTATTTCGGGCGACTGCGAGTGCGACGCTGCGATTGTGCTGAGCGAATCGACTCCTGGAGGTAGCCTTGTTGCCACGCTCGCCACCCCCGCGGCGCTCGTCACCACGGCACGCTCAACCTCTCCCGCGAAGAGGGCACCGCCCTTGACAACGCGGAAACGGACGGGCTCGCCAACCATCGGAGTGCCAAAATCGTCGATGAGGCGGACCTCCAGGGGCGTTGGCAGGTCCGCTCCCGCTGTTCCGGTGAAGGAACGCACACGGTGGGCCACGAGAACGCGGCCGGTCCCCGGGTTCACGGGCAGCACAAAAGCGACGGGCGAGTTTGCCTGTGCGAGGCCGCTCACCTCCACCACCGAGAACCCGGCCCCACCGCCCGGCCTGAAGGACACGGCCGCACGGCCGTCAACGCCCGTGAGCCTCGATCTTGAGCGCAGGCCATCTACCAAACCATCTCCCAGCGTGACGCGAAACTCAAGGACCACGCTCCTCTGAGGCAGGTTGGCAGCATCGCGAGCCATGGCGATGAGCTGAACCGACGCCTCCTGGCCGGCCACAAGCGTCAGCCCGTCGCCCGAGTCAATGGCAAGGGAGGTGGCCGCCGCTCCTCCGCGAACCACCCTGTAATTGCGTGACGTGACGTTGCCCCTGGCGTCCTGAGCCACAAGCTGCACGGCATGCGAACCTGGCTCGAGCGGGAGATCCGCCAGGAACGTACCGTTTACAACGGTCGCCAAGACTCCGCCAATGGACAGCGTGATCTTGCCCTCAAGCTCTCGCGGCATGCCAAAGTCTCCGACCCGTCCCACGAAATGCGTGACACTTGACTCGGTGCGGTAACCCACGCTCGAGAGGAGCTGCCGCTCGGGCGGGTAGGTCAACTCGACGAGCGGTCCCTCGGTGTCGATGAAGAGCGGCGCCACAGCCTGCGCCCGCCGCGCAGCGGGCCCCGGGAGCGACGTCGTCGCCACGAGCTCCTGCATGCCTGGGCCCAGGGTGAGGCTTGCACTCCAGGCGTCCCCGGTGACCTGGGCAACAACACCGTTAACAACGACGGGCGCCCCCGGCGGCTCGATCAAGCCTCCCACCGTCACAGGGGTGGAGGCGCCACTGCCCGCGAGCACGCCCAGCGGGTTCCGGATCGAGACCCTGGGCACGATCGAGTCGATCGTCACGGGGAGTGCCGCCTGTCCTCGATTCCCTACTGGATCGAAGGCCTCAGCCACGAGCGTGAGCGGACCGGGATCTAGCCGCAAGGTAACCTCGAACAGGCCTTTGTGGACCGAGGCCTGCGCTCCGTTCACGAAGACGTCGGCGGCAGGGTCATTCACCGTGCCCCGGACCTGCACCATGCTTGAAATGAGCGAGGCTCCCGAGGATGGCGAGGTGATCGCGATCGAGGGCGCGGTGACGTCGGGCAGTGTGGAAAATGGCGCGGCGACCTCGGGTAAGGGCTTCGCGTCGGGTCCGAAAGCCTGGGCGCTCCCGATCGCGGCTCGCAAGATGGTGACCGCCTTTTCACTCGAGCCGGCGGTGCCCGTTGCCTTCACAACGATGGTATTCAGACCGAGCGAAAGCGGCACCCTGCCCGTGAAGAAACCGCCCACGCTCGTGACTGGCAATCCTGCCGCACTCACTGAGGCCTGCGCGTCGGTGACGTGCCCGGACACCGCGACCGTGTCCGACGTGACGACAGAGCCATTGGCGGGAGCGGTTATGCGAATGAGCGGGGCGCCATTGGCGCCATCCAGCACGCGCACGAACGCCTCGCGGAACACGCCACGGTAACGAACTCTGACGCGCGATTGGCCAACGCCTCGGGCCGTGATCAGTCCATCCTCGTTAACCTCGACAATTGCGGGATTGTCGACACTGTAGGTCGTCGAAGGCGATGTGCGCACGTCCTCCCGCAACCCCGAAGAGTCCACCGCGACAACCTCGAGCACCACCGTATTCCCGCTTCGGTGGAAGAAAACCTCGAGAGGCTGCACGAGCAATTGGGCAGGGGGGTCGCGCCCGTTGGCGCAGCCCAGGAGATCGTTCGTGGGATCGACATCCTCACGCTCGAACGGGGGTCTAGGCTCCGAACCGCCAAGAAAGAGGTAACTCAGCGCGCTGATGGCGTCGGTGATTTGGAGAGCTCCATTGTCGTCCACGTCGCACGCGTCGATGCAAATCGGTTTCTGGCCGCCAAGGAAGAGGTAGCCGAGGAGCTTGACCGGATCTGTAATGTTGAAGCGGCCACTTTCATCGCAGTCCCCTCGACGGAAAACGCCCTGGCCCAGAGCCATCGAGCGTGTGCCAAGTGCAAGGAGGAGAACGCAAGTCAGCCACCTGGCCGAACGCTTCACTTCGGCTTTCGTGCCAAGATTTGGGAGCAAGCTTGAATTCCCATGTGGGGCCAAGTGGCACGCAACGAAAGTGGGGGAACATTCGTCAGCGCCGAAGTCACTCATTTCAACCCATTGACTGGTGGGAGTTTTGGTTTCTCCCCGGACCCAGCGCGGCCGATTTTACCACAAACCAGGTGCAGGCCAGCGAAAAGCTGGAACACAGGCCACTATGAGGCAATTTTCACGCCGGCACGATCGGAAGACGCAGAAAATCCCCAGCAGTTCGGCTCAAGTCCACAACTGCGTGGAGCCCTGCGATCACGAAGAGTCCGGCTTGAGACCTGCCATCGGAGTCGCCGGCCTCACTGTTTGACGCAAGCTCCTGCCTCAGAATCCTTTAGGATTGTGAACTTCATTGAGAATTCATAAAATGCTCACAATGGAGGTTTAGGAATTAAGAAATGGCGAAAGAGACGATCCTTGTCATTGAAGATGAACGAGACATCATTGAGATCATTGAATATAACTTTGCGCGAGAAGGGTTCACGGTCCTCAGCGCAACCAACGGCGAGAAGGGGCTGGAAATCGCCCGCGCCAAGAGACCCTCGGTTGTGGTGCTGGACCTCATGCTCCCTGGCCTCGATGGAATCGAGGTGGCGAAGCGACTGAGACAGGACCCGGCAACGCGAGAAATCGCGATCGTGATGCTGACGGCAAAATCCGAGGAAAGCGATGTCATCCTGGGGCTCGGCGTGGGAGCCGATGACTACGTCACGAAGCCGTTCAAAATGAAGGAGCTTCTGGCCCGCGTGAAGGCCGTACTGCGCCGGGGTCCGCTCCACGACGAGGGCCCAACAGGGAAGCGTCTCGAACTCGATGGACTTGTCATCGACAAGGCCAAGTATCAGGTATTTGTTGGCGGCAAGGAGATCCCTTTAACGCTCACGGAGTTCAAAATTCTTGCCTTGCTCGCGGGAGCGCCTGGCCGGGTGTACACCAGGGAGCTTCTGCTCCAGAAAATTCAAGGCGAAACCTTCGTCGATGAGCGAAATATCGACGTCCACATCCGGTCCATTCGAAAGAAACTCGGCGAGGAGAACGAATACATCGTAACGGTCCGTGGAGTCGGCTACAGATTCAAAGAGTGATTCAATCCAGATCCCGACGCCTCCGCGGCGCCCCACGGAAAGCAAGAAGCAGCCAGGATTTGCTCTGTGGCGTTCGAGCTTCCTTTGGCGCTCCCACATCCTCACGGGTTCGCTGGTCGCCATCGCAGTCCTGCTGGGCGGCTGGGAGGGCTTCTTGACGGCCGGATTGCTGGGTGGAGTCCTTGTCTACTGGAACATCCGCAATGTCATGTCACCCATCTCGACCATCGCCAACGCTGCAGAAGCCATGGCAAGGGGCTCCTACGATCATCAGATTGCTGCCTCGGAGTTCGATGAAGGAGCCATCTCGGCCCTGGGACAGGCCTTGAACTTGATGTCCGGGGAGCTTGCGCAGCGGCTCAACGCGATCGCGCTGGACCGAATGCGCCTCGAGACCGTGCTTGCCGCGACGCTCGAAGGAGTGATCGCGCTCGACCGTGAGGGCCGGGTAACGCTCATGAATCAGGCGGCCCATCGTCTCCTGGGCATCTCGCCAGGATCGTCCATCGGGCGCCCCTTGAGCGAGACTTGCCGCAACTTGAGCCTCGGCGAGCTCGCCCGGGAATCGATGCAAGAGAATCAGCTTCGCACCCTGGAGGTCACGGAGGTGGGCAAGACGCTCGAGGTCTATGCGACACCGCTCGGATCGTCCACGGGGGTTGTGCTCGTGGTGCACGACGTCACCGAAGTCCGCCGGCTCGAATCAGTCCGGCGCGACTTCGTGGCCAACGTCTCGCACGAGCTGAAGACGCCTCTCACCGCGATCCGGGCTTACCTCGAAACTCTGCTCGACGACGACGAATTCAACAACCCCGAGAAACACGTCCGTTTCTTGAAAAAAATCGAGCTGCACGCAAACCGCCTCACTGCGCTCATCACCGACCTCCTGAGCCTGTCTCGGATCGAGTCCGGCGACGCCTATAGCCAGCGCCAGAGGGTCAACTTGTCGGACATGGTGCTGGCTTCCCACCAGAGGCTCGCCCCCAACGCCGAACAGAAGGGACTCCGGGTTGAGATCCAACTTCCCTCGGAGTCCATGTACGTCCTGGGCGACGTGGAGGCCTTTCACCAGATCTTCGACAACTTGATCGACAACGCCATCAAGTACACCGAGCCTGGGGGGCACGTGGAGATATCCGTGGCGCGAATCAACGGCCACATCCGCGCCTGCGTGGTGGACACTGGAGTCGGCATACCCGGGGAGGATCTGCCGCGAATTTTCGAGCGGTTTTACCGCGTCGACAAGGCTCGTTCGCGGGAGCTCGGCGGCACCGGGCTCGGACTCTCCATCGTGAAGCATCTCGTGCAGTCTCTTGATGGCGAAATTCAGGTCGAGAGCGAGGTCGGGAAGGGATCACGCTTCAGCGTGACGTTTCAGGCAGCTTGACTCCCCGGCGATCTGCTCCTGGCCTCTCTCCGTGACTTTCGCGTTGAAATCAGCGACCCTGTCGGCTATAGCCCAGGTGCACGTTTGGCCAGTGAGCCTTTGAAAGGAGGCTCCAACGCAGGGGAGTGCGTCGGCCCCCTCCGAGACGAGTCGTTGAAGGCTCGTTCCAAGTCGGAGGTTGCGTGGTTCGAGTAAAAGTGGACTCAAGAGGTGGAGACAGCCCTATGGCCGCGACGAGCGGGGACCGCCCCCAACGCTCGAGCGGGCGACCCGAGGCCTTGAGCCTCGGCATCCCCGGGATCAAGGTGAAGAGCCCCATTGGCTCCGGCATACGGGGCACGGTCTACTCCGTCACCGACGGTCGTTGCACGCTGGCTCTCAAGGTCCTGCGCCGGGGGATCCACGTGGATCGAGAGGCCCTCTCACGCCTGAGCAAGGCAGCGCCCAACCGCATCCGCCATCCCAACCTGGCGCCGATCGAGCTCATGGGCGAGCTTCAGGATGGCTCTCTTTACTACGCCACCCCATTTCTTCGTGGTGATTCCCTCGACCGACTACTCCACGACCTCCAGCCTGGTGCCGCTCCACGGCCGTCGCTCAGCGTCTTCGCTCCAGACGTGGATGGAGCACCGCACCCTCAGCTCCCGACGCGCGGCGCCGAGCTTTTCGCCGAGGCGCTCGAGGGCCTCACCATCGTCCACACCGCCGGAATCGTGCACCGGCGGCTGAGCCCGCGAAACCTCCATCTCACCCCTCGGGGCCGGTTGATGATCACCGACTTCGGCGGAGATGCCACGACAGAAGCTGGCGATGATTTGGTGTACCGTGCGCCCGAACAGCTCGTCCCCTACCCCGAAAGCGTGGGCCCACCGGCCGACGTCTACGCGATGGGCGTGATCCTCTATGAGGCACTCACAGGGAAGAGGCCCTTCACAGCAGAGAATCCAAGAGAACTGAAGGAATCAATTCGGGAAGGCCGGTTCGATCCGCCGGGCGCTCATGCGCCGAATCTGCCGCACAACCTCGAGGCCTGCGTCTTGAAGGCAATGGCGTTCGAACCCGCCGACCGTTACCGCGACGCCGAGGCGTTCGCGGCCGACCTCCGCAGGTTCCTACACGGCGAGGAGCCCATCGCTGCTCGCCGCGAAGAGAAGCCTCAACCCACCGGGGGCCACTTGAGGGCCGCCCGGGGCGACTGGCTTCGAGTCGCTGCCGCTGCGGTGATTCTTGGCGCCTTCGTCGCCTGGCTATGGCCCCGGGGAGATACCCCGGATGCCCGTGCGGTATCGCTCAACCTTGGCATCGCGAGCAAGGAGCCGGACGCTGCGCCGGAAGCCAAGCCAGATCGGCTGGTCCCGCAGGCACAGATTCTCCACTCCCGGGGCCCGACAGAAGCCGTGACTGCGCCGCCGACAGTCCTCAGTACCAGCTTGCTGAGCGATCCTACAGCGCAGGAGCTCACAGGCGGCAATGAGTACGCGAAGTACGCAGCCCTCACCCGCCTGCGCCTCGAGGTTGAAAAAGGCACGCGCCCCAGGTCCGATGCCCTGCTCGCTGCCTGGGCCATCCAGGCGAGAGAGCCAACGCTGCGGCGGCACGCGATCGAGACTCTTGGATACTCGGCCGATGGCGACTCCACCCTGCGTGTGCTTGCGATCGGAGAGGACCTGCCCCGGATCACGCTCGACGCGGAGGCCTTCTATTCACTCCACGACTCCCTCCTCCGGATCGCCGATCCAATAGCCACGCGCACGATTTGCCTCTGGAGCCTCGAAGAGAGCGAGACAGTCGACCGGGGACCCACTCCTCTCAGCATCCACCTCGACCCCAACCTCCGACTCGAGATCGGCGAGGGTTCGCCGCGAAATCTGACAATTCGCTGGATCCGAGCTCGCGCGTTGATAGATCCGGAAAGTCTCATCGAGGCCGTGCCCCACCTGGCGGCCCGAGACGATGTCCTGGCCGAGTTGATCGCCGCATTGCGCAGCCTGGGTGGGCCCGGGGCCCGGGAAGCCTTGGCTCGAATCGTCCGGGAACATAGCTACTCGGCCGGTCACGCCGCTTTGAGCGCGCTCCGGGACCTCGGCGCTCACGCCGAGGTCCTCGACGTGGCCCAGGGCGAACTTCCCCGGGCACTCCGGGCAGAAGCAATTCGGATGCTGGGCGCTGAGCTCGGAGTTCTTGCTCTTGAAGAGCTGAGAATCTTGGCGATCACGAGCCCGGAGGCGGAGCTGAGACGGATTGCCTTCGCGAGCCTATCCAAGCTCGACGACCCCGAAGCGCTCGCCGCCATTCCAGCCTTTATTCGCGACCCCGAGTTGCGCGAAGGCGCTCTCAAGTGGGCGGCTCGAATCTCGGGAGACGCATCGACACCCGTGATGATCGAGCTCCTGGGTGAAAACGACTTCTCCGCCCAGAGCCTCGCGAAAGAACGGCTCAAGACCGCCGGACCTCGCGACCTGCTCGCACCCCTCGTTGACCGTCTGCTCGATTCGCGCCCATTCACCCGGGAATGCGCCTTCGAGGTACTCCTGGCGCGCGGAGACCTTCCACGAATCTCCGAGGCTATCGCCCGTATCTTTGGGAGGCGGATCCAGCCCGCGCCCGAGGAAGCCCGAAAGGCGGTCGCGGCAATGCGCGGAGCGCTTGAAGCGGTCCATCCCCTGGCGGTTCGCCTGAGAAATGCCGCCAGGCAGGCGGTATCCCGGGCCTCAAGCCTTCTGTGGGCCGAGAGCGGGCTCTCCTACTTGGCCCGAATGCTCTTGCAGCCTGCGCAGGATCGTTAAGATATGCAGAATGCTTGAGCACCGCACGTCAAGAACTCTGCTTGCGATTGTATTCGTGGTCGTGGCCGTGACCATTACGGGCCTGGACCTCTGGACCAAGAAGGCCGTCTTCGAATTCTTGAACGTAAAGAACGCTGGTAACCCCCCTCACGTGATCGCACAGGAGCGGTACGAGATCCTTCCGGGATGGTTCGAGCTCGAGGCCAACTACAACTACGGTGCCTTCAGTGGCTGGTTTGCGGAGCACACGGGCTGGCTTGCGTTGCTCTCGGGCGCTGCGCTCCTGATCATCGTTGTCATCTTCGTCCTCCAGCTTCGACAACCCGAAGGACCGGGATGGCTGTTCACGCTGTCTCTCGGACTCCTGTGGGGCGGAACTTGCGGTAACTTTTATGACCGATTCGTGCTAAAGGCAGTGCGCGACTGGATCAAGTGGTACTACGTCTCGGCCAATGGCAAGGAACACGTCTGGCCGAATTTCAACATCGCCGACAGCGCGATTTGCACGGGAGTCGGAATGCTGGTCTTGCTCGAGTTACTGCGCGCCACGAGGCAGAAGAAGGACGTACCGTCGAGCGTCCCTGCCCTGGGCTCGGAGCCGCAAGCAAGAGCAACGCAAGAGTTGGGTCCTCAATGAGAGGCCTCGGGGTGCGGCGCCATGAAGACGAGACACACGGCTTCGGCCTCCGACTCGTTCGCGACCCCGTGAGGCTCTCCAGCAGAGGCAAGTACGATCTCGCCTTCCCGGAGCGTTTGACTTGACTCCCCCACTGTTACCTTCGCTTCGCCCCGGAGGATGTAGTACAGCTTGTCGTTCAACGCATGACTGTGGACCTTCTGCGACTGGCCCGGGAGCAGACAGTAGAGATCGCAGAAAAATCGCGAAGTCTCAAAGATGTTCACCTTCATCATCTTCTTCGGGTTGAAAGATTCGAGGCTCCTGACTTTTTTGGCGTTCATATTGACCTTTCTTGAAATTTCAGAATGCGACTCCACCAAGCTACTTCCAAGCACCCTGGAAATCCCGAGGAGATCGAGAAGCTCTCGGCCGAAATCTCACGACTGGAACGTGCCGCGAGTCGGATCTCGCACCTCCGGCTCCTGTGCTTCCTCGGGGCCATCGCAGCCTTCGTGCCAATCTCTCACTCTGTCTTGTTCCCCGTGATCGGGGGCACCCTGGCCCTGACGCTGTTCGCGGCTCTCGTCTTCGCGCACTCACACATCCTCGACCGAGTCGACATTTTCAAGGCGAAACGGCTCCTTCTGACGGAGAAGGAGGCTCGCAGGGGCTCGAGGCGTCAGACTCGCGCCGCCCCGGTGATCGTCGAGAACGCCGTGCCCCTCGAAAAGGGCCTGCGAGTCCACCGTCCCGAGCCGCCTTCGAGCACCCTCGACCCGGCGACCGCTGATGATCTCGGTCTCTTCGGCAGCGTCAGCCAGCGCTCGGTCTTCGGCCTTCTTGACACCTCAAGCACGCTCTTCGGCTCCCGCCGTCTTCAACGAATACTGCTCCATCCGCTGGAAGTCGCTTCCGACATTCGTACGCGGCAGGCATCCGTGCTCGAGCTCACCACGGAAGCAGCCCTGCGTGAACGCTTGCTCGCGGCGGCTCTCCCGTTGCGCGAGCACGACCTCTCGCCCATTGCCAGGATGCTTTCAGAGCCTCCCGTCTTTACAGGACGAACCGGGCTCCTGCTTGTCATCAACGCCCTGGGTTCGCTGGCCCCGATCCTGCTTCTCGCCTCCGCCGTCACGCGAAGCCTTGGCCCACTCCAGCTGATCGTGCCCTTGATCTTCCTCAACATGGCCGTCATCGGCGCCAACGTGAAGAGGTCGAACCCTGTCCGCGATCGCCTCCTCCTCCTGGGGCCCCTTCTTGATACGTTTCTGCGGCTTGAGGCCGTCGTCACAGCGCACCCACCACGCTCGGATGAGCTCTCGGCGGCTGCGCAATGTGTAACGAAGCTCAAGCCTCACGCAGCAAGACTGGGGAGGTTTGTCCGCCTTCTCGAGCTACACTCCTTCGGACTTCTCTTCGAGCTCTGGAATCTCCTCACGCTCTGGGAGCTCAGGATCCTTCCGCTTGCGGAGAAAGTCGTTGCGGAGAGGCGGCCACTGCTCGAGAACGGGGTCGGCGCCCTGGGGGAGATCGAGGCCCTCGTCTCCCTGTCGTTACCCCTTGCCGAGCAGGAGGGCTTCGAGATCCCGAGCGTCCTGGATGGCACTCGAGCGGTGCTCGAGGCGGCCGAGATCGGCCATCCCAATCTCGAGGCACGGGAGGCAGTGAGGAACCCGCTGGCACTCGGCAACGAATCGACCGTGCTGATCGTGACAGGCTCCAACATGGCCGGCAAGTCAACCTATCTCAAGTCGATCGGCGTCAACCTCGCTCTGGCAAACGCCGGAGGACCCGTCTGCGCGAAGGACTTTCGATGGACTCCCCTGTGGCTCTACTCCGACATCAACGTGCGCGATAGCCTGGACGACGGCAAGAGCTACTTCCAGGTCGAAGTCGAGCGCGTCTTGAAGGTGATCCAGAAAGCCCGGGAATCAGCACGGATCCTGGGCATCTTCGACGAGCTATTCAGGGGCACGAACTCGGAGGAGCGGATTGCTCTGGTGCGCGCCATCCTGAGACACCTGCGCGACACGGGGGCCCTGGTGGTGGTGGCGACGCACGACCTGGCGCTCACGAGGCTCGTGACGGACGATGGGGAACGAGGCATGCGCAACCTCCACTTCCGCGAGACGGTAGAAGGCACCGAGATGCGCTTCGACTACCGCCTCAGGGAGGGCCCTGCCGTATCGCGCAACGCCATCCGCGTCCTGGAAGCCGTGGGGTACCCCGAGTCGATTACCCGCGAGGCGCGCCGCGAGTGCAGCCCGCCGGCCCGGCCGCTCCTTGACAGAATTGAAGCTCCAAAATAGGCCTCGTGTGTGCCATTCAAGAGCCTCCCGAGCTGCTGGCCCTCGGAGGCTCAGGCCAGCACGCGTCGCCTCGACGCGAAGCCATCTTATTTCCCTCCAGGCTTTGTGAAGCTCACGAGCTCAATCTCGAAGTCAACGTCCGCCCTCGGAGGCACGATGTCTCCAAGCCCTCGTACGCCGTACGCGAGGCCGTGGGGCATGTGCACCTTGCGCTTTTCGCCGGCCCGCATCGCCGTGAGTGTCTCCACCCAACCCTTGACGAGGCTCAGGGAGTCGAGCTTGTATTCGTTGGGCACTCCACCGGGATTCCGTGTGTTCATGAACTCCACCTTGTCGGAGGCGCGAGTACCGACGACGTGCACTTTCACCAACGACCCCAGGGCGGGCGTATCGCCGACGCCATCCTTGAGCACCGTGTACTCGAGCCCGGAAGGAGTCTTGACCACGGCGCCTGTCTTTTCGAGCTCGCTCGGCGTTGCCCCAGCGGCCTGCGTTCCCGGCACCGCCGTCGCTGGGGCCAGGGTCGCAGGCTTTGCGATCACGGGTGATGGTGCGGCGGCTGGAGAGCTCGAGGCCGACGTGGCGGGCTTGGAGACCGGACCTGGAGGCGGAGCCGCCTTGTCGCAACTGAAGCTGAGCAGAAAAACAAGACAGGCAGATAGGACAGAACGCAATTTCATGATGGTTGAACTCCTGGATTCCTGGAAATGTAACGAAGATAACGCGTCATCGTTCGTACTCCAACTCTTTCCGAATGCCCGCTGGCAAGATACTCGGTGTCCGGCCCCCCCCTCCCGGAAAATGGGCGAAGCCGCCGTCGACAGGAGCGCCCAGGAAACTGCCGCAGCACGCCGGGGCAGATAGGCTCCGCGCGGCCATGAGCGGGACATCTGGACCAGGGCTTACCGGCCACCGGGGCCGGGGGCGCCCGGCGCCCATCGCGCGCCGAGGAGGGGACCCCGCCAGGCAGCCAGTGCGGGGGAGGTCTTCCTTCCCGTCGATGAGTAAAGACAGCCAGTTGAACTGTCCCAAAGGTTCACTTAGAGTCTGGTTCCGCCGGGCTAACGGCCCGAAGCCATACGAACGGCGACGGCACAGAGTCCCGGAGGTGCCGCGGGCCGAAGTCAGGGATCCTTATCGAGGCTGGCTCAGTTGTTCCACTCGACTTCTCCCCTCCATTCATTCAGTCCACCCGAAAACTCAAGAAACCTGCGCGAGGCGAACTTGCGCGTTCAATTGTTTCCCTGGTTTACACTGTCACCCGACAATGCTGCCGCGTGCGGCTGCCTGCATAGCCAAAGAATCTGGGTGCAAGCCTTCACTTGCAGCGCTCCGCCCTTGCAGGTAAATCCGCGGTCAAAGGGTTTCGCCGCTCCAAGCAGGTCTTGCCACCCACGGAATAAATAATTCCCGCGAAAGAAGACGCCGATGACCCCAGAAGGCAGCTACAAGAATATCATTCTCTTTGGCCCGCCAGGCGTTGGGAAAGGAGCGCAAGCTCAAATCCTGAGCCACAGCCACCATTTGCCTCATTTCTCAACGGGTGAAGTAATTCGGGATGAGATCACCCGCCAAACGCCCCTCGGACTTCAAGTGAAGGACGCAGTCAACAGCGGCTGTCTTGCGGACGACGAGGTCGTACTCGGGATTGTCATGTCGCGGATCGACCTCAAGGAATATTCCCGCGGTTTCGTGATGGACGGATTTCCCCGAAATGTACACCAGGCCGAGAGGCTTGACCGTCTGCTGCTCGCGCGCGGGCGCAAAATTACCTATGCCCTTTTTATCACGGCTCCAGTGGAAACAATCATCACCCGACTTGCAGGTCGGCGCATCTGCTCCCAGTGTGGCCTTACTTACCACAAGGAGTTCAAGCGTCCAAGAATTCACGGCGTTTGCGATATGTGCTTTGGCAAAGTGGTGCACCGCCAGGACGATTCCCCTGAAGCGTACCGTGACCGTCTGCGGACGTATGCCGAGCAAACTCTACCCCTCGAGAAGTACTATCAGAGGACAGGCATTCTCATTCGCGTGAACGGAGATCAGACGGTGGAACAGGTAGCCGAGGAGATCCGCAAAGCGATCGACGAGCAGTAAGGCGCCAGTGGGCGCCACGCGCTCAAATGCGGATCCACCAGAGGATCCGGAGCGCTTTTTTCCCGCGGTCGTTCTCCCAACCCAGGAACCCGCCCAAGATGCGGACGCTGCTACGAAATTTTTCCGGGGTCTCCTCTGCTTCCTTCTCGGCGATCGAGTCACGTTCGTAACCCAGGATCGGGTCGAGCAGGTAAAAGTGCTTGCTCCGCCCGTAACTTCCTGCCTTGAGGATCGGAAGCAGCCACATGCCACGGTCCAGATAGCCGCTCGACGCATCAAGGACTGGAAACAGATGAACCTTCCACCGCCCGACCCCGTGTCGGACGAAGAAGAGCGGCCAGGCAAAATGGTGCGTGATTGCCGGGGCGAGATCGATCCATTCCCGGTGGATGCCGTAGAGTGGCCAGAGGTGGTCGATGGAACAGTCACCCGCCTCGCGCTCCTCGCGAATGCGAACATAGAACGGGAAAAGGACCGTGCGCGAATAGCCTCGAAATGAGTCGCTGGCGAAAAGAGGCCTCAGACGCAACCAACTCGGCCGACCCGAGGGCAGCTCACGGCCGCGTCCAACCTCGAAGATCGGCCACAAAACCTCGACCGCCGTGCCCGGGTCGCCAGACTCTGTGAAGAGGAGCGGAAAGAGCGGCGTGCGCGAAGTGCTTGCGGGCAACTCCCCATTCGCGGGCTCGCCCTCGGCGTCGAGCGCATCGAAGCGCGCCTGGGTGCGCCCACGAGCCTCTGCAATCCAACCCCTGTCGGGTCCGACACAACCCGCACCGCAAAGGGCCGCCAGGAGAGTGAGCCTCGTTCTCCACATGATTTGCTCAGGAAGGATACTCGCCGAAATCGGCAAATGAAATCGCGCCCACCCAATGGAGCCCGGTGACGGCGACGGCTCCCCCATTCCGTGTTACAAAATGGCTTTCCGAAAATTCCGCTGTGCTCCTCTTGCGACCGGCAGATGCACGACTCTGAAGAAGTGAGCCCTTGATCCCTGCCCATACAAAATGAAACCCCTCATAGTCCTTGACATCGTCGGCCTCACGCCCGGGCTGATGGGTGAGCCTACGCCAAACCTCTCTCGTCTCGCCAGGGAAGGCTTTCAGGCGTCGCTCGGCTCTGTTCTTCCTGCCGTCACGTGCTCCGCGCAGTCGACGATGCTCACCGGTCTCCTCCCCCGCAGCCACGGAATCGTCGGGAACGGCTGGTACTTCCGTGACCTGAGCGAGGTCTGGCTCTGGCGTCAGTCGAACCACCTGGTCGGAGGCACAAAGGTCTGGGAGATGGGACGTGAGCGTGATCCAGGCTTCACCTGTGCGAAGCTCTTCTGGTGGTTCAACATGTACTCCACCGCCAACTGGTCGGTGACACCGCGTCCCATCTACCCGGCCGACGGCCGCAAGATCCCGGGAATCTACACGCACCCGGCAAACCTGAAGCCCACGCTCGAGGGCCAACTCGGCCAGTTCCCACTTTTCAATTTCTGGGGGCCCAACGCCAACGTCCGCTCGAGCGAGTGGATTGCGAGAGCAGCGGCGATGGTCATCGAGAAGCACCGACCGACACTCTCGCTCGTCTACCTCCCGCACCTGGACTACGACCTGCAGCGCTTCGGTCCAGATTTTCAAGACATCTCGACGCAGCTCCGGGCGATCGACAGGGTGGCGGGCGAACTCATCGACCTCGCTCGCCGGCTCGACATGGAGGTGATCGTGCTCAGCGAGTACGGGATAAGGCCCGTTAGCTCGAGCGTCTCGATCAACCGCGTCCTGCGGCGAGAGGGCCTCCTCGCCGTGCAGGAGACGCTCGGATGGGAGCTGCTAGATCCCGGTGCCTCGCGGGCCTTCGCACTCAGCGATCATCAGATCGCACACGTCTACGTCCGCGATCCCCGCGATGTGTTGCCGGTGAAGCGCCTCCTTGAAGGTGTCGATGGAATCGATTACGCCCTGGACCGCGACGGGCAGGCGGACTTCGGTCTCGATCACGAGCGTTCGGGCGAGATTGTGGCCGTGTCAGCGAAGGACCGCTGGTTCGACTACTACTACTGGCTCAACGAGAGCCGCGCACCCGACTTCGCGCCGACGGTCGACATCCACCGAAAGCCCGGCTATGACCCGGCCGAGCTCTTCCTCGATCCAAAAAAGAAGCTCTTGAAGCTCCAGATCGCGTACAAACTTGCACGGAAAATGCTCGGGTTCCGCTACCTCCTGGACGTCATCCCGACTTCCAGCGAGCTCGTTCGTGGCTCACACGGCCGCCTTCCCGACCGACCGGAGGAGGGTCCAGTTTTGATCTGCTCCTCGCGCAAGTCGCAGAAGTCGCATTTCGAGATGACCCAGGTGCCGGAGGTACTGCTGGAGACCATTTTCTGATGTCAACCGGATATTGGACTTACACTACTTGGTAGCGCTCGGCGGATCCTGTAGGAGCCTGGACCTGCTTTCTCATGACTCAACTGAACAACTCTGAATCGCGTCCGAGAGGCAACCGATGGCACCATGGCGATGTGCGTTGGAGCTAAATAGTCCGGCGCGATTCCGAGTGTTCAGCATTCGCCGAGAAGTTTTCCGCGATGGCGCGAAGCGAAGGCCGACCGCGATCCTGGAAGGATCGCAGAGGACAAGCGACAAAGCCAGCGCGGAAAAGAACCGGCGAGGCGCCACTCCGAATCGTGCCGGGCTATGTAGATGCGAAACGAAATGTGGTTGCCGGCAGCGTGGCGAATTTGGCGGCCGCGATCGGTCGGGCCGCCGACCTCCGCATCCACACCGAGTTTCCGAACAATGAACACCTCGATGTGAGTTCGTCCAGCAGCGAACGTATCCGTGAGGTCGCCGAATTCGGCGTTACCTACTGCGTCGATGAAAAATAGTCCGCGGGGATCATGAACCTGCGGCAGCCGATTTCTTTGCCGACAGGGTTTGGCGCCCGTCCTTCGATGTCGTTTTTCTTGCACAACCAGGACGGCACGCAGGCCATTGCACGACCCTTTCTGGACGGCCGCCCCGCAGAAGCAACGCTCGGGCCATCCAAGGCGCAGCCTCCCGCCAACATGCCCAAGTACCACCTGCTCGACAGCTGGGATTCGGAAACCAACGCCCCCAGCCATAACTTCGTGTAGGACTTCGATCTGTTCCGCTACTGCGTCAACGACTCCTGGCGCGAAGTACTGCTGCACTCGGCGACCGGCGAGGTTGGTTCCGGATCGATCAACGAACTGGTGGCCGCCTTCTCGTCAGGCTGCGCGATCAAGCTCGGCGTCAGCAATCCCTGTGCAACTCTTTGCCAAGGCACGGATCGCGCTTTGGGCCACGAGGTCTTTGTACAGGGAGGTGCCGGTCTGAGAGCGTGAGCCATGAAGCAACCCACTGCACAGTCGTCCGCCGGAGGCGCCCTGCGCCCGTCAGGCGCCGGGGAGGGGGAGGCCGCATGTCGCGGCCGAGATTGACGTGCGCACGACGGAACGAATGCACGCGTTCAAGCCAGGGCAAGCACCCGAGCAGCCCTGCGCGTTGACGCCCCCGGAACACCTGCTCGGACGCTTCCGTGACTTGCCTTCCTGGGCTACCCCCGCACAATGGGACAGTAATGAAAATGGATACAGCAGTGGTGCTGTCGTCGCCTACCAGAGTCCCCGCAAAGCTGATCGTGATGGGATTCTTCGTCGCTCGCCTGTGCGCCTCGCAGGAAGCGCCTCCACTCGCCGCGGTATTGAACGGGCTTTCGGGGCGAGCCGTCAGCGAAATTTGGTCCGCCGTTGAGGAGCTGAAACGACTTCATGAGGCCGATGCGGAGGCGTTCAGGTGGCTCTCGAACACGCTCGGGAGCCTTCCGGACAGGGCGAGGCTTGCCGGAGCGGCGCTCCTCTACGCTCGCAAGGAGCCCGCGTACCAACAG
>SXIK01000238.1 GCA_005772855.1 Planctomycetia bacterium
ACGTGTGAAGACCTCAACGGCCGAACTGTCCGTCCACGAGTCGCCAGATGCCTCGTTCGTTTGAGTCACGGAGCTCGGGGGGGAGCGCCTCCTCTGGAAATCCCTGGTAGCACAGGGGCCTCGTGAATCGAAGGATCGCGGCAGTCCCTACGGATGTGAAGTGCGAGTAACTCGTGGCCGGGTAGGGGCCGCCGTGGTGCATCGACGGGCAAACTTCCACCCCGGTCGGGTAGCCGTTGAAGAGTAACCGGCCGACCTTGGTCTCGAGGATCCTGACAAGCTCCGCATACTCCAACAGATCCTGCGCCGTACCCTGCACCGTCGCCGTCAGGTGGCCGTGGAGGTTTCTGGCAATGGACTCAAGCTCAGCCCTGGAACCACAGGTCAAAAGCAGCGTCGAGGGGCCAAAAATCTCCTCCGAAAGCTCCCTCTTCTCAAGGAAAGTAGAAGCCTCCGCGGTGAAGAGCATCGCTTGTGCCTGCGTTCTTGCTGCGTCGGCCGCAAGGCTCGAGCGAGCGGCTACGCTCACGCCGCTCACGCTTGCAAGGTTTCGCGTGCCTGCCTCGTACCCCTCTCGAATTCCCACATGCAACATCGTGCCGGGCGACGTGCTCGATATGAGGTCCTTCAACCGGGTCGTCAGGAGACTCCATTCGTCACTCTTCAGCCCGACAAGTAGGCCAGGGTTCGTGCAAAACTGCCCGACGCCGAGAGTGACGGACTGGTGGAGCCCGGCCGCGAGCTCGTCGGCTCGCGCCTTCAGTGCCCCCGGCAGCACAAACACCGGGTTGACGCTGCTCATTTCGGCGTAAACGGGGATCGGCTCCGGACGCGAAGCTGCCATGTCGAAGAGCGCGCGACCGCCACTGAGCGATCCGGTGAAGGCCACGGCCTTCGCGGCCGGATGCCTCACGAGATGGGCGCCGAGCTCGCTGCCCGCGCCATGGAGAAACGAAAAGACACCGTCGGGCATGTCGGTCTTCTCGGCCGCCTGAAGGATCGCCCTCGCCACGAGCTCGCCCGTGCCAGGGTGAGCACGGTGCGCCTTCACAATCACTGGATTTCCAGCCGCGAGCGCCGAAGCCGTGTCGCCACCCGCCACGCTGAAGGCAAGCGGGAAATTGCTCGCCCCGAAGACGATGACGGGCCCAATCGATACGAGCATTCGCCGCACATCCGGCTTCGGAGCAGGCTTCCGCTCGGGGGCGGCGTGGTCAATGCGCGCATCGACCCAGGAACCTTCGCGGATCAGATTCGCAAACATGCGGAGTTGACCCACCGTGCGGGCACGCTCGCCTTGAATGCGCGCTGAGGGGAGCCCGGTTTCTTCCACCGCGCGTTCGATCAAGGCGTCACCCAGCTCCAGGATCTCGTCCGCGATCCGATCAAGGAATGCGGCGCGTTCAGCTGGTGGACGACAACGCAACTCGGTGAAGGCACGCTCGGCCAGTGACAAGGCCCGGTTGGCCTCGCCAAGGCTCGCCTCGCGAAAGTGGGGCTCGAGCGTGGCACCGGTCGCCGGGTTCGTTGCGAGAAAGGAGCGTCGGCCCTCCGCCGAGGGCTCCTTGCCAATGAAGCTCTTGCCATGAAGTGCAGTTGTGCTCATGCGACGTTGTTCACCAGGGTTCCAATGCCATCTATCGTAATACGGATTTGGTCGTGGGCTGCGAGCGTGAAGCCCGCGGGCGGTACGATGCCGGTCCCCGTCAACAAGTAGCAGCCGAAGGGGAAGCTCTGATCACGAAAAAGGTACTCGACGAGCTCCTCGGGCTTGCGCTTCAGGGACGCAAGGCTCGTTGTTCCCTCGAAGGCAGGCTTCCCGTCCCGAAGGATCTCCAGACGGATCCCGGTCTCGGGCGGGAGACCCGCGTCCGTCACGAGAATCCCGGGACCCAGTGCGCAGCTCTTGTCATACACCTTGGCCTGCGGGAGGTAGAGAGGGTTCTCGCCCTCGATATCGCGGGAGCTCATGTCGTTTCCAATTGTGTAGCCGATGATCTTCCCTCGCGGCGAGATCGCGAGCGTCAGCTCCGGCTCGGGAACGTTCCACTGGGAGTCCTTGCGGATGCGGACATCTTGGCCTGGCCCGGCCACACGGTGCGGCGTCGACTTGAAGAAGAGCTCGGGGCGAGCGGCCGAGTAGACCCGGTCGTAAAAGCTGCCGCCGCCGGCGGCCTCGGCCTCCTCCATGCGGGCATCTCGCGAGCGGTAATAGGTCACGCCTGCGGCCCAGACTTCCTGCGAACCAATGGGCGCACGGAGCCTCGACGCCGGAGGCTCCTCGCAAGGGCGTTTCGAACGCTTGACGATCTCGCGGAGATGGCTCACGAGACCGTCACGGGTAAAGAGTTGGTCCCACAGAACTTCGTCGAGGGCAAAAAAATTCCCGTCTTCTTCAACGAGGGGGCCGCTTACGGTGTTGTAGAGCTTCATGGGTCCTTCCAGGAGTCGAGGGTATGCAAACGGGGATCGCCCGCACTTTGGCTCGAGATCATAACGCAGAAAAGCCCCCCTTTGCGAGGCAGGAAACCGACAAGTCTGGCGTCAGGCGCATTACAACAGGGATCGGGGAGCAGTTTGCAGGGGCGGACTGCCGGCTGCGGGCGCAAGGCCGCTCATTCCAACAGTCGTTTCAAGGATCCCGCGCGGCCATGGAATCCCCTCCTGCCTCTCTCAACTCTCCACTGGTCTACCCGGCAAGAATACAAGTTCTGGTCCTTGACTCACGGAAGCCGCTTGACGAGACTCATATCTGTCACCATCAACAGAACGGTATTTGAATCCGGTTTTGCTCTCCACTCTGAGGTAATTAACAATGGCTACCGTGGCTGCTTCTTCACTCTTGCCCAAGGTTCAGGAGTTTCTATCCAGTGGGACCAAGAAAGGCTTCGTCGCGGGACGCGAAGTCGACTCGTCCAGTGGCGAAACCTTCGCGACCCACGATCCGGGCTCGGGAAAAAAACTCTCCGACGTGGCCGCGCTTCAAACAGCCGATGTCGATCGCGCTGTTGAAGCAGCCAACCTGGCATTTCAAAAGCAAGCCTGGGCCCGCCTGGCACCCAGCGATCGAAGCGCGATGCTTCATCGCCTGGCAGATGCGATCGAGAAGCACAAGGCGGTCATTGCTCAAATCGAAGCTCTCGATGCCGGCAAGATAGAATCACAAGCCCAGGGTGATGTGCAAAACTGCGCTGACACCTTGCGATACTTTGCAGACTTGGCCCAGCACTTGCGCCTGCGTTCAACGATAGCCGTCAAGCATCACGAAGCCTGGACCACCCGACAGCCCTGGGGGGCCTGTGGATTCATCTTTCCCTGGAACTTTCCTTTCTTGCTGATCGGCTGGGGCATTTCACCGGCACTTGCGGCTGGCAACACAGTGGTGATCAAGCCCGCGGAAGATACGCCTCTGTCGGCCATCTACCTGGCGCACCTGGCACAGGAAGTCGGTATCCCGGATGGGGTGATCAACGTGGTGCCTGGACTGGGTTCGGTTGCCGGCGCAGCCCTGGCTGCCAATCCCAGGATCAAGCGGATGTCCTTCACGGGCTCACCTGAAGTTGGACGGCTGGTGGCCGCGTCCTGCGGACAGAACCTCGTGCCCGTCAAGCTCGAGCTCGGCGGCAAGGGGGCGGCTGTTGTATTTGACGACGTGGACGTCCGGCAGACGGCCGAGAAGCTGGTGGGCGCCATCACCTTCCACTCGGGACAGGTGTGCTGTGACGCAACCCGTTGGTTGGTGCACAGAAAGATCTACGACAGCTTTGTGAGCGAATGCGTTGACCGACTCAAGTCCGTTCGTGTGGGGTACCAGCTGGACGGGGGAACGCAGATGGGGCCGGTCGTCAGCGCGAAGCAACGCGAACGAGTGCTGCGGTATCTGACCAGGGGAAAAGCGGAGGGGGCCAAGTACGTGCTCGAGGGAGGCCTCGCGACGGTCGAGGGCTATACAGGAAACTACGTCAAACCTGCGCTGCTCGCCGGCTCGCTCGACAATGTCGCTGCGCGCGAAGAGATCTTTGGTCCTGTGGCCTATCTGAGTCCTTTTGATAACGAAGACCAAGCCATTGGGATGACAAACCAGACCGACTACGGCCTTGCCAACAGCGTCTGGACGACCGACCTGGGCAGAGCCTGCCGTGTGGCAGAAGCCATGTGCGCCGGAAACAGCTGGATCAACGCGCACAATGTTTTCCCCCATGGCGTCCCCTACGGAGGCATTAACAAAAGTGGTATGGGAGGCGGCGTCCTGTCCATCGAAACCCTCTTCGACTATTTGCGAAGCCTGTCAGTCGTTCGTCCGTTGTGACGCGACGGCACCCTGCGTCTCGGGCAGATTGGACAAATGAAATGACTCTTGCCAGTCTGCCCGGCGACTTCGGCGACGAAAGCCACCAAGCACCTCCACGAGTCCTCGGAGCCTGATACAACACGCGGGAGTTTTTCGATGAGCTCCCACCGCGGAAGGTCAAGGGGGGAATCGAAGAGGCGTGCCCTTGACATCTCCCGGAGGTCCTGCGACCTTGCCGTACCGATGGGTTGTCGGAATCTTCCCCTGCGCCTCGATGATCGAAAGGTGGGACTTCATGATCGTGCAAGTTCACCGTCTCGCGCTTCTTTCCCTTCTGGGTGGACTCCTTGCGTCCTGCAAGGCGTTGTCGGTCATCCCTCCCGAGGGCGTGGATCGGCTGTCCATGACGGTAACACTCGACATCGAGATCAGTGGCGTGGGAAAGGACTCCATCGCGCTCGAGGGCTCCGTCACTGTCCACCGCTCTGGCCCCTCCGGCCCGGATGGTAGGCTCATGAAGGGCGAAATGGTCGGGGCAATATTTCACGGCAGGTCAGCCCTCTTCGGCGATGTCTACGCCACGCAAAGCCCAATGGCCTCATCACCGTGCACGTACCGGTATGTGGGGCCCGGCCAATATCACGGCTACCTGGAAATCCAGGGATGGTTTTGGCTTCCCCTGAGCAACTTGCTCGTGAGAACGGAAGCACCTGTCAAGGTGGAGGGGGTGGCAGCCGCAATTCCGCCCGTGGGCCAGAAGGCGGAGACCATGACCAGGGACATCCCGCTCCTCGACATTCACAAGCCTCAGTCGCCACCGATCGGAACGCTCTCCCGAGCGACGGGCGAAATCCATGCGGTCATCCACATGAATGGAGAGTAACCACTCAACCTCAGGGAGTCTCCCGATGGCGAATCCTCAAGATCCCGGTAGTCTCACCAGGGAGCCGCCTGCTGAGGCGTACCTCCCCAGGACTCGCCTACCCGCCTGGGGTGTCGAGGACCTCCCCGAGCCCACTCCGCCCAGATGGCGCAACTGGAAGGCATTTATCGGCCCCAGTATTGTCATGATGGGTGTGCAGATTGGCGGCGGGGAATGGCTCTTCGGACCCGAGATCACTGCGAAATATGGCGGATCGCTCCTGTGGATCGCGACGGTCGCAATCTTGCTCCAGGTCTTCTACAACCTCGAGTGCGGCCGTTACGCACTCGCCACGGGCGAACCAATTCTCACAGGCTTTTTTCGCAGTCGCCCCGGCCCGTTCTTCTGGACGCTCATCTTCGCCTTCTTTTCGAGCGCGTACCTCATCCCCGGGCTCTCCACGCACGCAGCGGCCATCGTCTTCGCTGTCGTTCACGACCGTCCTCCGGGTCAGGGAGACAAGGGCTGGGTGATGACAGCCGCCTATATCACTCTCGGTCTCGTTGTCCTCCCAGTGCTCTTTGGCGGCAAGGTCTACAACACCCTCCAGGCGGTCATGACGATCAAGGTCTTCGCAGTGCTCGGATTTTGTTTGCTCCTCGGCCTCTTCACCGTGAGCGCTGAGAGCTGGGGGCAGATTCTGACCGGGTTCTTCCAGTTCGGCTCGGTTCCGGTGCTCACAGAAGCCGGCGGCGAGAAGACCGTGAACGCGTTCGCACAGCTTGTCCGCGAGGGCACATGGCCAATCGTGTCGCTCGCCAATATCGCGGTTCTCGGAGCGTTCGCTGGCTACGCGGGCGGTGGCGGGCTCTCGAATTCAGCCTACTCGAGTTACGCCAGAGACAAGGGCTGGGGAATGGGGGCAAAGGTCGGCGCCATCCCGAGTGCAGTCGGTGGCAAGAACATTGCGTTGAGCCACCTCGGAAAGGTCTTCCCGCTCAGCGACGAAAACCTTCGGCGCTGGCGAGGCTGGTGGCGCGTCATCATCGTGGATCAAGTATGGATCTGGATGCCCGGCTGTTTCGTGGGCATGGCTTTGCCGGCGCTTCTTTCGCTAGAATTCGCTCCGCACTCAATTCTCTATGGTCAGAAATCGGACTGGACGCAGGCCATCGTCACCGCCGAGGGGCTGCGGCGGGCTCCACACTTCTCTCCTTGGCTGGGGCAGTGCCTGTACCTGGCGATGCTCGGGATAGGCCTTCTGGTGTTGCTCCCGAGCCAAATGTCCGCGGTGGACGACTTTAGCCGGCGCTGGACGGACGCGATCTGGTCGGCCAGCGCTCGCATCAGAGCGAGATTGCACGGCGACCAGGTAAAGCTCATCTACTACGTGCTCCTCGCCACCTACGTTGCCTGGTCCCTGTTCGCCCTCTGGCTCTTCAGCACCTACGGCACGCCCAAGCTAATGACGCTCATCATCGCGAACCTCAACAACCTGATACTGGGCGTCACCGCATTTTTCGTTCTTCGGATCAACCTGCGTTTCCTGGCTCCCCCCCTTCGCCCACGCTGGCATCACAAGCTCGGAATGATCGCCTGCGGGACCTTTTACCTTGGACTTTCAGCGCTCGTATTTTACGAAAAGCAGCTCCCGATCCTGTTGCAACTGCTCAGCGATTTGAGGCAGACGCTCGGAGTCTGAGCTTCTATCCGAGTCGTCGCTCCGTCGGCCCAATTCAACAATTCACCTGGAGGAAACGACCCCATGAAAGCAGATTTGTCCGGTAAGGTCGCGCTCGTGACCGGAGCAGCTCGCGGCATCGGCGAGGCCATCGCTGAGCGACTTGCGCACAATGGCGCGATCGTGTGGTACTCCGACCTCGACGCCGACGGCGCCCGGGAGGCAGCTCTGAGGCGCCCGGGAAACCGACACGTGGCGCTCGACGTGACCCGCTCGGCCGATTCGGAACGAGTGATGGCACAACTGGAGGCCGAGCACGGCAAGCTGGACATCCTCGTC
>SXIK01000239.1 GCA_005772855.1 Planctomycetia bacterium
CCTCGACCTTGCACGGGACTCCACTCGGCACCGGCTGGCGATACTTGACGTTGAGCTCGATCGAGAAGCCCATCCGTCGCCACTCGCTGGTGGGAGACCAGCTCATCGCCTCGTCGAGGATTGTTGCGACGACCCCGCCGTGGACTCGATCGCGGTAGCCCAGGTGCTTCTCGTGAGGGATCCAGTCGCATACCACCCGCGTTCCTTCCCTGAAGAATTGCACGTCGAGACTGGCCGGGTTGTCACGGCCGCAAACAAAGCAGAGCTTGTAGCGTGGAATGGGTCGCATGGTGACAGTGAGGGTAACAAGAGCGCGCCTCAAGGCCAATGGCTTCCGTGGCCACCACTCCCGTCGTGCCAGAGGGGTGGGTTCTTGAGCCACACCCGATTCGATCCCCCCGTTGAGGGTGGTACCCTTGCTGCTGCCCTTGTGGGCTGCAGCAAGAGCAATGAATTCAATGGAGCCAACGGAGGAGTCAGGCCCCGGGCGTGAATTGAGCCCCAAACCGCGCGCTTGCCCTGCATTCAGGGCCTCTTTCCCTCCCACCCCGGGGACTCGTATACTTACCCCTGCGCTCTTCTCGACCCGCTTCCAGAACATCCACCCAAGCCAAGGAAAGCGTAATTCAACATGTTTCCCCGTGCCCCGGCGAGGATACGTTCAAGGCCGTGCGTGGGCCTTCGAACTGTATTGACTTCTCTGGCGGCGATGGTCGGCGCGTTCGCTCCGAGTCCCGAGCGCCTCGCTGCGCAGCCGAGCAACAAGCCCACCGAGCAAAGGCTCCTCAGCGCCACTTCCGAAGGCGTCGCCGCGAACGGCGTCTCCACGAACCCTGAGATCAGTCTTGACGGCGGATACGTCGTATTCGAGTCGACCGCGACCGACCTGGACCGCGCAGACACCGACCGAACCTCGGACATCTACCTTCACGACGTGGCGGCCGGCAAGGTTAGCCTCTTGAGCTTCGCGCCTGGCCGCTTGCCTGCCCTTCCCGGAGTGAAAGGTGACGGCCCGAGCCACTTTCCCTCGGTGAGCCGGGATGCACGACTCATCGCCTTCGCCTCGGCAGCCACGAATCTTACGGACGACAGGAGCACAGCGCAGGCCGACATCTTTGTCCACGAGCGTGCGAGTGGTGAAAACGTGCTGGTGAGTCTCACCCCGGCGGGTGGCGAGGGGAACGGGCCTTCCGACCGCGGGGTCATCAGCGCTGACGGCAAGATCGTGGCGTTTCAGTCCCTGGCTACCAACCTCGTGAAGGGTGTGGAGCCTCCCGCTGGCACGTATCGCATTCATGTCCACGTCCTGGCCACGACCACCACGTTGCGGATCGACCCACCGAAAGGATTTGCGAACGGCGACTGCCGACTGCCGCAGATCAGCGAAAACGGTGATCTCGTCGCGTTTGAATCGGACGCCACCAACCTCTCCGCGCTGGATGAAAACAGATTCACCGATGTCTACATCTTTAACCGCAACACATCGCAAATCACCCTTGTGAGCGTCGGCAAGACTGCTCGAGCCGGCAACAACCACAGTCGGAATCCCCGCCTCAGTCCCAATGGCCGCCTGGTTGCGTTCGATTCCCTCGCGACCGATCTCGTGGGAGGCGACAGGAACAACGTCGAGGATGTCCTCATCCGCGATCTGGTGACCGGACGCACCGAGCGCGTCAGCGTGAGCCCGGCCGGGAGGGAGTTGAAGGCGGCATCGACCGTCGCCGGGATCAGCTTCGATGGGCGATTCGTGGGCTTCGTGACGGATCTTCGGATCATCGGCGAGGACAGGAACGGCCTGGACGATTTTTACATCCGTGACCGAGCCTACTCCCGTACTTTTCTTGTGAGCGGAATACAACCTGTTGCCGGCGGACCCTTTCAGGTGGGGAACGACGCCTCCACGCACGGTTCGATCTCGGGGGACGGTCAATACCACGCGTACGAGTCCCTCGCGACAAATCTGGCCCCCGACAAGGATGGGAATCGAATGGCGGATGTCTACCGGGCGAAAGTCCTCCAGGCGCCGCTGGACATGTTTCCGCCTTCCAACCACGTTTTTCTGAATGTGCGCAAGGCGCTCCGGCAGTACAACCTCGACGGTACGGAGACGGGTAAGATCCTCAGCTCGGCCGAGCTGCCTGTGCTGGGCTTCGCGATCGACGACTTGAACGCCCTCTGGGTAATCACCCACCGCGTGGTCGCCCGCTACAAGGCCAGTAGCCTCGAGGCCGCAGACCCGGCCCAGGGACCGATCGTGGTGAGCTCCCTTCCCGAGCCTGGGACCGTGTTTACCCTGGTAGCTGGGGGTGGGTACGCCTTCGCGGCAATCGGCAACAGCATCTGGCGCTTCAGCGCCGATGGCGAACTGGTCTCAACTCAGATACTTGGAGCTGACGGTGGCCTGCCGGAGAGAGTCTCGATGGCCCTCGATCCTGTGGGTTTCTTGTGGGTCTGCGCCTCCGCTCGTGGTCAGCGCTACCTGTTGAAGCTCGATCGTGGCTTGAAGCGCCTCTCCTCGATCATTCACGGCGATCGCGCGCTCAACTTTGATACGGTGGCCATCGATCCTGCGGGAGCCATCATCCTGCGCGGGAGGAGTCAGATAGCCAAGTTTTCCCGTCAGGGCGGGGTCCTCTGGACAGCGCCCGCTCCGGGGGGCGGTGGACTGGCCCTCGACGCCTCCGGAAACGCCTATACCGTTACCCCGGATTACTTCCTTGGATTTCACCCGACCGGACGCCTCTTCCTTCGGGTTCGAAACCCGAGCGGCACTGGCAACGCAGGTGGGCGGATCTGGATGTCGATCGATGGCCTCGGCAATGTCTACGCTGCCGAGGAGGGGGGCGAGGTGGTCGAGAGATTCAATTCTCGGCTACGCGAGCCGGAGGCTCAGCTCTTCTCGAAGGGGGCCGTCCAGGTTTTCGGCGAGGCCGACTCGACAGGGTTTCTTGCAGCCAACATCCATGCGCAGAAAAAGGACGCAGATCAGGACAAGATCTTGAATCGGGACGAGACCCTCGATCCCTCGAATCCGTTCGATCCCTCCGATCCGTCTCGCGCGCGCCGGCTACCCGCGGTGCTCAATCTGACGGCCACGCTGCTTGCGGGGCGGCAGGTGCGCCTCGATTGGGATAGCCCGGTGCGCTTCACCCAGTTTCATGTGTTCCGCAATGGTCGACCGATTCCTCAATCTCCCGTCAGCCTGGCTGACTCCCTCGGTGGCATCATCGACCGAGGCCTGTTGTCGGGCGTACACGTCTACCGCGTGATTGGGCAGGGGCTCGAGGGTGGAGGTGGCGGTTTGGGCCCCGATGTCGCGATTCTGGAGCCCTTCTCGGCGAGCGCGGAGGCCTCCGTGGCGCAGGGAGACGGCAGTGTGAAGGTCTCGATCTCCACCCCTTCGCCGCCCGATGCTGTCGCCTACGAGTCGAGCACCCAAAGTGTTCATGCCGTGCTTTCGGGCGGCACGCTCTGGAGGCTCGACACAAGCCTGTCCCTCCTTGAGGAGACGCTCTTGCCAGTCGACCCCTTTGGCGAAGCGGAAGTCCGGGGGCTTGCGGCTGACCCGATTGCCGCTGGCGAGCTCTATATTCTTCTGGGCGACGGGCGGCTCTATCGAAAGAGCGGCGCCGCGAATCCAGTGTTAGCCTTCACTCTGAGCCGGACCCCCGATTTGCCGTTGCCGGAAGGCTTTACCGGGTTGGCTCTTTCCAGTGGCAATGGGAACGATCTCTTCACAACCATGGCGGGGCCAGGGATTGACTGTCTGATCGGCTTTCTCCGGACCAGCGGGGCGTTCAAGTCGGGCGCTGAGCGCAGCGTCTCGAGCACGATGAATACGCCCCTTGAGTATTCGACGGGAGTCTCCGGGATTGGAGGAGCCGGTTTCCTTGTGGGTGTCGGCGTCGACCTGAATGGCTCCTCGCCGTCGGTGAACCGTGTCGTGAAGCTCGATCTGGGCGCAAACTTTGACATTCAGGACACCGGGGCCAGCGTCCCACTTGGCGCGCTTGGTTCCTTTGATATCCCGGGCTTCGACCTCGCCACGGGAGCCGGGCTTGTCGTCGCTGATCGGACCGCGAATCGGATCGCGCTACTTGAAGCCCAGTTTCAGGGCTCACTCGACATTCTCGAGGTGAAGCCGGCAAGGGGACGTTGGAGGGGTGTGACCCAGGGCGTCGAGATCCGTGGCACGGGATTCGGAGCCGATCCGGGCAGCCTTGAGGTCAAATTCGACGGCGTTGGCATTCCTATTCAGAGCCTCTCCGACGGGGTCATCACTGTCGAGGCTCCAGCCATTGACGAGGCGCGAGAAATCACGATCGAGGTGTCGTCGGCGACGGCCTCGGACTACCTCTTTCCGGGCTTCACTTACGGGTTCGTGCGGGGCGATGCCAACGACGACGGCGACATTAACATTTCCGACCCGGTGAGTATCCTGGGCTACCTCTTCAACGGTGTTTCCGCGCCGCTCTGCCGGGACGCGGCCGACTCCGACGACAATGAGCAGATCCAGCTCACGGACGCGGTCTACCTTCTCAACTTTCTCTTCCTTGGCACGCAGAAGCCCCGTTTGCCGTTCCCCGATCTCGGCGTCGACACCGAGGTTGGCCCCGATGGCGACATCCTCGGTTGCACCGAGTACCGCGCGCCATAAATAGGTGCCTGAAATCTCCTGGGGGCGCGCGGCACTCTTGGGGGGTCACGCTGCCCCCTCACACTCCCCTTGGCGAGTACTGCCCAAGAGCTGCATTTTCAGGCACTCTACCTCGCGCGCCCACACGTGAGACATTCCGAATGGGCAGAGGAGGACCATTCCCCACCAGGGCAGCGACACGCGGCACTCCGTCTCGCGCTTCACGCTTGTGGCCCCCTCCGTCACGTGCTGCGCACGTGCTCCGGGCCAGGCCTCGGCGGCGACCGCTTCGCGGTTCCCGCCGCCTCCGGCCGTTCCGACTCCCTCATCGGTCGTCCTCACCCCGCCGCCTCCGGCCCGTTCGGGTCCCCGCCTGGGTCGCCCTCACCCCCCGCCCCGGCGCCTGGATGGGCGCCGGAGGCCTCTGGCGCGAGCAGCCGCAATCTTTCGCCGGCTGCAAAACGTCTCGGACCGCGTGCGGTACCTTAGCAGGCGGATGGCAGCGTGACGATCCC
>SXIK01000036.1 GCA_005772855.1 Planctomycetia bacterium
CCAGATAGAAGGACGAGGCCCAAGAAGAATTCGAAAGCGAATTTGCTCCCGGGGTGACCGCTCTCGATGCTGCCAACCTAAATTCCGGGCCCAACGTCACTTGCTGGAACTGCCAACCGAGCGGTTACGGAATCGCTGGCGATTGCGGCGTCGAGCGCCGATCGGGCAAGGGATGTCAAATGGGCAGCTTGGAGAGCTCAAGGATGCCAAGGTGGCCGGGATGGGATTGCGCTGTAGTGCTAGTATGAACAGCTCATCGCCCGGACGTATCTTGTTGACCCTGAGCGCTGCTCCGGCTGCGGCGAGCCAATGGGGATCATCGGCGCGCTGGTGTCGCCGCATCAAGATGAGGCGATCGAGAGGCTCCTACGTTCCGTGGGCCGCTGGGACCCGCCATGGAAGTGTGAACGCAAGGCGCGGGGCCCTCCGCCGAGGCGCCAGGACCCCGGAGCGGCTCCTGTCGATGGCGACGTCACTTCCGCTGAACTGATCGATCCACCCTGGCAGGACGAAGTCTGAGGAGCGCGAAGAGCTCACAGGGAGCAGGGGCCTTGGAGCCCGTCAGGACGTCAAGCCGAAGCGCAGAAACGCTCGGCGTGGGATGCTCGTTGGCACGGGGACGGCAAAAGCTGTTGAGCTCATGGCACCCTACCCGGAGCGAGCTCGTTGTGGAGGCCCTCGAGGGACTCCACAACGAGCAACGGCCAGATCCAGCCTGAAAGCCCCAAAAACCACGAGTCGATCGTTGTCCTGAGCCCTGCAATGGGTTAGAAGTGCATCGAGAGTGCATTGGCGGGTTCCGGAACGGGGAGTGAAGGTGTCTAATATTATCATGCCGCTCACTTAAACGAATGCTTGCCAATGCGAAATCGCTACGGTTTTTCAGCTACTCGCAGAGACAATAACTCAATGAAATTCAGTAATCCCATGAACCAACTTCCTCTTCATTCATTTGCGATCGTTCTCACTCTGGCTGGTTTCCTGACGGCGCCGGTCGTACAGGCGCAGGCTCCCGCGCCCAAGCGCAGCGCAAAGGCCGAAGGAGGGGAGCCGAAATACATCGAAGGCAAGAATGGCGAGGCGATTGAGTTCGGGCCTGAGGCCGCGATGATCCGCATTCCCGCGTATTCCGAATTGCGCCCGCTCAATGGGACTACGGTGTGCGCGTGGGTCAAGCCGACCGTGGAGACGAAGGGGAAGCAAACCGTTTTCCGGATCGAGGACGGAGGAGATCGCCGCTTCATGGCAATCGGAGGGGCCAAAAACATCTGGGGCTTGTGGTTCGGGCTGGGAATCGCCGGCACCTACACCGAGATTTCCGCTGCTTATGACCCCAAGAAACTGATTGATGGCCAGTGGCATCATGTGGCGGGGACCTTTGATGGAAAGCAGATGCGGCTGTACATCGACGGCAAGAAAGTCAGCGAGCTTGCGCAGCCCGGGAAACTTGCTCCGGGCAAGCCGACGATTGGGTCCATCGGGGCATACAACGGACGCAAAGAGCCATTCAACGGGGGCATCGACGACATGCGTGTTTACACCGGTGCCCTGACCGATGAGCAGATCGCCGAGCTTGCGGCCGGCAAGGAGGAACCGGCGCCGGATGCGATCGTGGGCCATTGGAAACTGGACGGCAATCTCGACAACGAGGCCGACAAAAAAGCCGCAGCCACCAAGTAATCTCAACAACCCCTGGACGCGTTAAATTACTGATTTTTCAAAACTCCTTATACTGAATCCCATGCACCGTCTTCTCTTCCGCGCCTCTGCGATCCTACTTTCGCTCGCGGGTTTCTTCACGGTGCGGGGCCAGGCGAAGGAATTGCAGCCGATCCCCGACAAGCTCGCCGTGCCCACGTTCGACGATGGAAACAAATCGGACCGCGCGTTCGTTGCGGACGTTCTGAAGAAGCACGGGTTCTGCGCGACATTCTATGTCACCGAAGGCCTTGGCTTTCTGAAGAACAAGAACCACTACATCACGTGGCAGGAAATCCGCGAACTGCACGATCTGGGTTTTGAGATTCGCGTTTTTCCCGCCGCGCTTGGCCATGGCCTCTGCGAATCTTCTGAGATCTGTATCCGGCCCAAAGGGTCCAAGAATGTGATGCGCGGAGCTGACCAGAAGCCGCCGGAGGAATCCATCACCAGCCTTCGTAATCCTCAGCTGCGGCTCGAGCGTTCCCGAGTCGCTCTTTTTGAGCGTCAGCCCCACATAGGCGCCCACGGCGCGGGAGTCCCACGCCGGGCACGTCTCGGAGCACTTCGGTCTGGGGGTACTTCTTCTCGCAAAGCTCCTTCTCGATCCGCCGATCGTAGCGACGCACTTGCTTCGTGAGTTCTCCGATCATTTTCGCAACCGGCGAAAGCGCATCGTGAAGCTCCCGGGGAATCGACTCCGGGGCCTTGTCGTGAAAGCTGTCCGCTGAGCACGACACTACTCGACCTCCCAGCGACTTGACCGCTCCACGGACGTGGTTGATCAGCTTCGAGCGGGCGCGGACCAAGTTGTCCCGTGCACGAAGCACCCGAAGACTCCCCTGACTGGCAGCGTCTCGGTGCTGAATCGGCTTGAGGAGTCTGGGGTCCAGGCGCCCCACCCGGGCGAGAATCTCTGGGTCCGTTTGATCCGACTTCTTTGTGTTTTGGTAGATCAGCGGGATCTGCCTGGGGTTGGCGACAAGCACCTCGTGGCCACACTCCGCCACCAGGCGGCTGACCCACGGGGAGTGAGTCCCGGTCTCGAGGATCACGCGTGACGCACCCACAGAGGCGAAGTGCTCCCGGACAGCGTCGGGAGTCGTCTTGACCCGCCCGGAGCTCACGCGCTCGCCCCTGGCGTCCAGCGTGTAGAAGTGGCAGTACTTGTCACCGAGATCCAAACCGATTGTGTTCCTTCCAGACGACGGAGTAGACTTACATAGGATCAATCTCTTTAACTCAGGGGTCATTCGGAGCCCGTGAAAATTCCAGAGGCCTGCATCGGTATTGCGTGAGGATTGGCCTTTTCACCCCTTCTATCAATAAGCTGGGCTGAGACGGCTTTTTACCTTTTCCGCGATGACGTCCTGGCAAGACGAGCGTTTACCGTGAGAATTCACGCACAACCCAGCCCGTAGACCGGCCATGCCGCGCAAACTCAGCCACATCGCCCCGGATTGGTGGGACTACACCACCCTCGACTTCAGTCTCATCAACGACGCCGCACTGCTCAGGGAGCGCGATCTGCGCCAGCTCTCGCGCCCCGGCTTCAAGGTGGTGATGTATGACACGCTGGAGGATTTTTACCTCTCGGAGGCGCTGGAGTACGTCCACGCCTGGCGTCAGGCCACGGCGGACAATCCCACCGGCATCTGCGGCCCGATTGGCCCCACGGAGCAACTCCCGCTCGTCGCACGCCTGGTCAACGACCTGGGCATCTCGATCAAGGATGGCCACTTCTGGGGCATGGACGAGTGGTATGACGAGGACACGAAGAAGGAGGTGACCATGGAGCATCCGCTGTCGTTCGAGCGCGCGGACCGCGAGCTGTGTTTTGACCGTATGCAGAAGAAGCTGTGCATGCCAGATAGCCATCTCCATTTCCCGAAGGCGGACGTGACCGAGTATGTGAAGAGCTGGCAGAGCGGCGTGCGCTGCGTGGTGATGCAGGGCGGCCAGGGTGACATCAAGCACTGGGCCTTCAACGACCCGCTCAAACGCGCCCAAAAGTGGAAGAACGAGCCGCCGCCGCCCGCGGAGTATCGCAGGCTCGGCACGCGCGTCGTGGAACTGCATCCCGTGACGCTGGCGCAGAACGCGCGCACCTCCGGCGGGGGAAACATCACCATGGTGCCGAAGATGGCGATCACCGTGGGCCCCAAGGAGACGTGGCTGGCAGAGAAAGTCAGCATCTGGCACGCCGGCAAGCACGACAACCCGCTGGGCCAGCGCCTCACCGCGCTCATGATCTCGAAGCGCATGGCCGACAGCTCCGTGCCCATGTCCCTGCTCGCCGATCACCCGAATGTGCAATTCAACTACTACCGCGGCGGCCTTGGCCACTGCGAGGTGGAGATGCACTGACCACCGCAAAGCGTCAGGCGAGAATGAAAGCGACTTCGCCGCCAGGCGCCGCGGCCAGTGGGCCCGCTGGATAGCCCGGACCGTATTCTTGCTGACCCTGAGCGTTTCCATGGTTAGGGCGGGCTGATGAAGACCATCGCCGCGCTGGTGTCGCCGCACCAGGACGAGGTTTGAGCCAGGCGGACCTTTTACAGGAAGCAGGGGCCTTTGAGCCCGCCAAGTCCTCACGTCGAAGCGCAGAAACGCGCGGGGTGGGGGGCTCATTGGCAAGGGGAGGTCAAGCACTGCTGATCTCATGGCGCCGCACCAGGCGCGAGCTCGTTGTGGAGGCCCTCAAAAGCCCCCACAACATCGAGAATGCCTGTCAACCTTTTGGGCGGCGCCCGCGTCTCCGACTCCACGGCTGGCTGCTCGCGCGTCGAGGTGTGAGTAGCGAGTCGGGGGGACGGAGGAGCCATGCGCCCAATGACACTCGACAACGCACCGGCCCCCGGGGTAGGAAGGAAGCCCCCACCAGCCCAGGAGATCGGATGGCCACCTTCACCCCGCAGGAAGTCTTCGAGTACCACCGTCGCGGCCGCCCCGGCAAGATCGAGGTCCAGCCGACCAAGCCCCTCGACACCCAGCGAGACCTTTCGCTCGCCTACTCGCCTGGCGTGGCGGAAGCCGTGCTCGAGGTGGAGCGCTCCCCCGAGACCGCCTACGACTACACGGCCAAGGCCAACCTGGTGGCGGTCATCTCGAACGGCACAGCCATCCTGGGGCTCGGC
>SXIK01000240.1 GCA_005772855.1 Planctomycetia bacterium
GAAAGTTTCGTGCTCAAGGTCGACACGCGGACGGAGGCGTGATCGAGACTCGAGGCACCCCCAATGAAACCCAAGACGCCGCGACTTCAAGCAGCTTTTTTTGGTTGGGACGGACCCGGGCGCCGCCCCGTGAAAATCGATCGACACGATTCTCAATGGAAAACCTTGGCCGCGCGATCACCATCGCTCAGCAGATACGCCACGAGATCAAGGATCTCCTCTTTTTGAAGCACGTTAATGACGCCCGCTGGCATATTGGACACTCCCGATCGCTCCCGACGCCGAATGTTTCCCTTCTTGATTTCCACCGGCGCCTCGCTCGAGGAGGTCGGCCTCAGGAACAGCACCTCTGCATCTTCCCGTTCAACTCGCCCGAAGAAAATCTCCCCGCTTTCAGTCTCTATTTCCAGGACAACGTACTCTTCCGCGATCACCTTGGATGGGAGGACAATGGATTCCAGGAGATCGCGAGCTGCCTGCCGTCGGGCAATGCCCGACAGATCGGGTCCAACCAGGCCCCCATCGCCCGCGAAGCGATGACACTGCACGCACCCGGATTCCCGGAAAGCAGCCTGCCCGCCAGTGAAGGAGCGGCCGGTCATGGTCCCCTCAAGCGCCGGGAGAAGCTCCTCCATTTGCCATTCTCGCACCACTGCCTTTCCTGGCTTCATTCCGGCGATCCAGTCCCCCATCAGCTTCACGGCGCGCTCGTCGATGCGCGTGGTCACGATGGGCGGCATTTGACCGCGCCCGCGGTGTGAAATCCGCTGAAGGAGAACGGAGCGACGCGGATCTCCCGGCGCAACCAACATGGCGTCAGCGATACCAAAGGCGTCATGCTGCACCCGGGCGTCGAGGATGCCCATTTGCTCGCGCGGGGTGGGAAGCCCCAGCTCCATCTTTGAGTTGCCACCGCCAGCTTGCACGTGGCAGACGGAACAGTTGACATGCAGGTAGGCCCGAGCGCGCGCCTCAAGGTCAGAAGCGAGGTCGTAAGGGGAGGCGAGGCGACTGAGCTCCTCAGGCGGTTTCGACAGCTTGCCGGTAAAGAGACCAAGCTGGTCCAGCACGCGTAGTTGATTGTCGCGAACTGACCCGTAGCTGTGATCGCGATTCAACTGTCCCTCGGTAAGACCGAGCACGAAGTTCCCCGCTCGGCTGTGACAGCCCATGCAATCGGTGCGGCTGGGAAATCGCCACACTTGCCGGCGCCCCTCCCCACCTTGAGCGTTACGGAAGGTGAGCTCTGCCTCTGCGCCTTCCTTCGGCACCAGCAGGGCTTCGGTCTCCTCCGGGTTCCACCGATAGGAATAGCCGGCCCATTCACCCTGCTGGCGGAGGAGAATGCGCGTCTCAACAGGAAAGCGAGACGCCGGGCTCCCCTCCTGGCGCTCGAACGAAAACGTCTGAAGGAGCGCTGTCCCGTCCGGGAAACCCCAGCTCTGGCTGGAGCTGTACTCGACCCGTACCTCCCCCGGTACCGCGATGAAACGCTCAGCCTCGGCGCCGTCGGCCCAACCCGGGGCGTTGACCGAGTATGGGATCAGCCCGGGCGCGATCCGATGATCCTTGACCGACAGGAACAATCCGGTCTCACCCAGGCGAGTGGGAAACGGTGGATAGGCCTGATCACTCGGCGTGGGAACTAGCCGATACAGGCCACCCCCGTGATCAACGACGAGCAGGTCGCCGCGTTGATCCACCCGGAAGGCAACAATCTGGAGAGTCGTATCCGCCAGCTCGCGATGCCAAAGCGCACGCTGGCCGTCGTGTTTCATTCCCCAGATCCGGCCGCTTGAATAGTCCCCGTAGATGTAAGCGCCATCGAGCTCTGGCAGCCGAGCGCCTCGATAGACGATGCCTCCCGTGAGCGACCTGAACTCCGAGTGGGAGTGCTCGATGGTGGGCAGCACGTGCGGCGTCGGGCCCCGCTTCCGGTTGAGATAGAAGGGATGGCTACCCTCATAGACGCTCCAGCCGTAGTTTTCTCCGGGCCGCACGAGGTGTGCGGTCTCCCAGAGGTCCTGCCCGTTATTCCCCACCCAGACCTGCCCGCTCGCGGGATCGATGCACATTCGCCAGGGGTTGCGCAGTCCGTAGGCCCAGATCTCGGGACGCGCTCCAGGCATCTTCACGAAAGGGTTGTCCGGGGGCACGGCGTATCGCAGCGAAGCATCGCGGCGGTTGACATCGATGCGGAGCACGCTTCCCAGGAGGTCGTCAAGGGTTTGCCCGGAGTTCCAGCTGTCCGAGTCGCTCGTACCATCCCCCGTCGAGAGATAGAGCATGCCGTCCGGCCCGAAGGCCATGTCTCCTCCGTCGTGCCCCCTGGAGCGCCACTCGAGGATGACTTCCTCGGAGTTGGGCTGTACACCCCACGGTGGCTGACGATCCACTACAAAGCGAGAGATCCGGTTGGCCCTCTCCGCTTCACCGGTAATCCCGTTCGAGAAGGCGAAGATCCACCCATTTTGCTCATAAGCGGGATGGAACAAGACCGAGTAAACCAGTCTTCGTTCGACTTCGAGGAACGTCTCGGCCTCGTTCGTGGCAGGATCGTCCTTGAGACGCAGAATCTTCGACGGTCGACCCGGCTCACCGCCAGCAAGGACAACGAGCAGTCGATCGGTCCCCGGCTCCTGGGCAACATAGATCGGCGCCTTCCAAGTGAGATTACTGAAGGTCTTCACCACCGTATAGGGGAGCGGCGGCTCCGGCGAGCCCACAAGGCGCGAGGTAGCCCAGGGGATTCGCTTTTCGGGACTCAGCGGCGCTTCGGCACCGGCCCGAATTGCAAGCAGCAGGGTGAAAATGAGAGCGCCCTGAGGAACGCGGGCCGTGAAGGCCGTACGCCCAGAATTATTGAAACAAGACTTGGACCACGCCATGGGCAGAAAACTCCGACAGAATAAATCCAAACCGCTCCTCCTTCACGCTGGCCTGCAGGTTCCGAGAGCTGCGCGGTTTTTGAGTATTGAAGTGTACCCTTGCCAGCTACCGACCCGCCAGCCTCGGCGGAAACCTCTCCTGCAACCGCGGCCCGTGGGTGCACGCAAAACGTGCGATCGGGGGGACCAGAGCGAGCGCGAAACGCGAGACGGAGGAGTATAAAGTAGGAGCTGGCACCGAAAACAGCGCGTGCAATTGCACGTCAATGACCTGATACGATCTTCAAAAGGAGACTTCATGCAACTCACCGACATGGCCTGGCCCCAAGTGAAGGCACTGAGTGCTGACACGCCAGTTGTTTTTCCCATCGCATCTCTCGAGCAGCACAGCCATCACTTGCCGCTCTTCACCGATAGCTTGCTCCTCGGCGAGATCGTGAAACGGGCGGCGGGCCGGCTGGGCGACCGGATCCTCTGGGCGCCGGTGATGTGGTTGGGAAATTCAGATCACCACATCGACTACCCCGGGACACTCTCGGCACAGCCGCGTACCTATCTCGACATGCTCTCGAGCTTGCTCGAGAACTTCCTCCAGTATGGATTCAAGCGCCTGGTCCTCCTGAATGGTCATGGAGGGAACGATGTTCCTGGCAAGCAGGTCGTCTTTGAGGTCCGGCAGCGGCATCGCAGCCGAAAGGATCTCCTGCTAATCCTGGCTTCCTACTGGCACATCGTCGATCTACCGCCCGCCTCCCTGAACTTGTCACAGAAGGCCATGGGCCATGCTTGCGAGTGTGAAACGTCCATGATGCTCCACTTGGCCCCCAGGCTCGTGGGCGAGTACAGGAACCTGCCACCCGTGGAGCCGGGAAACGCCTTTGAGCCAGCGTCTCGCGGTTGGATCACGAAGGACCGCACGACCCCTGGGCACATCGGCCACCCTCATCTCGCCACCCCGGAGAAGGGCGCGGCCCTCTTCGAACTCTTCACGGAGGGCACCGTGTCGCTGCTTGAACGAGTCCTACGCTGGGACGGAAAGTCCTGGGACGGGTAGCTGGCCTCGTGAAAAAGGCGAGACTCGACACCGCCCATGACACTCCAAAGTACCGCGCGCTCACCCGAGAGTTCCGACACCTACTCGCAGCGCGCGGTAGCATGGCCAAGTCCAGGGATGCGAGGGCGAATCTTTCCTCGAGACTGCTGCTTTTTACCTTCGGTCTCCGAGCAGCGCTGCAACTGGCGATTCCATGGCTACACCGCCTCCCGCTCCGGTGAGGGGGTGGAAGAAGGGTGAGGCGAGCAGAATACAGATTTCCCGCTGAAGGAGGATCGCCTCTGGCGGGCGGCCAGTCTGCATGATCGAATTGGAGCAGCGCGGGTGACCAGGATACTCGTCGCAGGTGTGGCCGAGTCCAAAGGTGTGGCCTAGCTCGTGGCCAATCGCGTAGGCGGCGTCGGCGCAGAATGAATCAAGCGGTCCTAGTGCCGGGCAGTCAAGGCTCGTGGCACGAGGCGGAGCCATCGCGTACCTTCCGGTTGAGGCGGCGCCGAGCCACACATCGGCGCTGTCGCCGGTGTAGACCGAAAGCGCGACCCGTAAATTGTTCCCCGGTGCGGGAAGCAGATTTTCGTGGGACTGGATGCACTGGTTGAGAAGCACGTAACGTGTTGACTCCTGAGCGGTCATGGCCGAAAGCTCATTCCACTGGGCGCTCGTGAGACTCGTGGATAGCACCAGCGGCTGAAGAAAGCGCAGGCGGCCCTCGACACGGTTCTGGTACCAGCCCTGAACTCGCGCCAGCACAGAGCGGTAGCGAATGACTGCCCGGGCAACACCTGCGATGTCCCAGAATTTGTCCGACGCCACCAGCATTACCGGAAGAACGACAAAATCAGGATCCGAGAGCCGAAACGCCTTCCAGTCGAAACGGTGGACGCCCGTTGAGACAACGCTCCAGCCCGCCCCGTACTGATTCGTCACCGCGCGACGGATGTCGAGGGGCTTGTCCTCCCTGCCCACGCGCGCTTTCCAGTCGTAAAGGTGCTCGCCAGTCGACACCAACCTCGCCAGGAACCCGTACTGTTCCCTTGCGGCTTTTTCGAGATCGAGGCTTCCATAATACTGGCTCTCGAAGGAAGCGGGTGGCTCGTCGATGCCACAATCACCTGGTGTCGGGCACACGAGCGGCGTCGGAGGAGGCCCACCGAGGAACAGGTAGCCAAGGAGTGCCAGGGGATCGGAGATGTCAATAATCCCGCTGCCGTCAATGTCACCGTTCCTTACATTTTCCTGCGCCCGGACCGGGGGCGGAGAGAGCCAGGTGACGAACACGATCCAGGTGAAGATACCGACAACGAGGCGCTGAGTGGTCATGGGCTTTTTCACGGCAGGACTCCTTTGGCCTGAGAACCTTTTCCAGGCGCGTCCCATTGACGCGCCGTTCATCATGACAGGGCCCGTTCCGCGGAAAAGTGTGACGCAAAGTTTGGATGATTACAGAAGTGCTGCCAGACAGCGGATGTTCGTGTGTTGTTACACTCTTCGCGGGGGAGCCGCTGGCCAAGATGTACCCATCATGGCCGCGAGGAGTACAGGCAACCGGTGGCGGCGTGTTTCAGTGAGGTGGTGAATAGACCCTTGGGCTCCATGCGTCGAAGGACCCGTATGAGCCACTTGATCACAGCTCACAACCTCAGCGAGCAATGCGTTGCGGCGCTGGAGATGGGAATGTCCGGGCCGCGACGCCTTTCCAAGACCGGCCTGGATCTTTACGGCGCCTACAAGGCGTGGCACCTTGACGCCGGCCCGAGCGGCGCAGGAGACGGCCTCGAGGTGGACGTTGAGACGGCCTGGAAAGCTTATGAGAAAGCCCTTGCCTGGGCCAAGGGCATCTTCCGCGGTGAGGCAAGCTCAAGTACCGGAAAGTACTGCCTCGTGTGGGCCGATGAGGTGATCGACTTCACGCTGGCGGTCTTTCGAGCCGCCGAGAAGGAGAAAGTCTATCTCTGGTTCCGCTGAAGCCCGGGGCAAGTGGACCCGCACGCCACCGGCAGTCCGGGGGTTGGCTCGTGTCGACATTGACTCGCCAGGCTCCTCCTTCCCAATCGAGCCGCGTCGGGCCTGACAGCCTGTTAAAGTGTAACCGCCCGCTGCCCCCGAGGCCGGCTGCGGCCCGAGGAGTGACTCAAAATGACGTCTTACTCGGCACCTCGAGCGGCCTTGAGAACCCTTTCCCACTGAAAAGCCGGACCCGGATCCACTTTCTCGCGGGTCACATGGTAGTGGCCCAGAATCCCGCGGAAGCGCAAGAGCTCCTCGTCCGAGCCAAGGGCTCGATCGAGCACCTCTCCGTTGGGAGCCCGGGGCAGTTCCGCCGCGATCTGGGGAAAGATGCGCCGAAGTGTCACCAGGAGCTTTCCCAGTGCCTCATACTGCTCCACCGTGAAGTCGTATTGAATCAGATTCCTCGAGTTGATCCGCCCCTCCACCGGCTCTGCTCGGGCAGGACGGCCCACGAAATCATGGGACAGGTTCCCGCTATCAGCCGCCATCGGCAGCGAGATACGGGTGCCCCTGGAGTCGGTCGTATACCACTTGCCCAGCGCTTCAAGATCGCCATGAGCACCCACGTTCGCGATCTCGATCCCGACCGATGAGTCGTTCGCCTGCCCCGCGTGCCAGGCACGCTCCTTCAGGTCGAGTGTCTGGTAAATCGTGCCGTCAAGGTCGAGCATGAAATGGCTCGAGAGACCGCGCACGTCGTGAAGCACCTCAAAACACCTTCTAGAAGTACCGCAGGCGTCGAAGTGGATCACAACCTTGGTCACCACCTGCCTGAGGTCCTCCATCGACCAGCCCCCTTCTCTCACTCGGCGGGACATCGCCTCCGGGATGCCCCCACGAAACGACCCGAATCGCGCGATCCGATCGGGAGCTTCGCTCGGGCCGGCCTTGTCGGGCTCGAAACGCCGGTGCGGCCGGTAGGCGTCGTACCCGCCCTGGTCGTTCCAGAGGATGACTTTCGTGCCTGTGTGGAAGAGACTGCCGCAAACGCTGATCTCATCGCCGGACCTCGCGAGTTGATCACCCGGCCGCGGCGTGGACCGACAAGCCGACAGCAGAATCACAAGCCCGAACGCCACCGTTCGAGATGGCAACCAACAAGGAGTCTCAAGGGCCATGTACACCTCCGGTCGATAGCATGGCGAGACAGCCGCAATCCCGTCAAGGCGTCGAGGCCGAAGAGGTCCCAGAAATCCTCGAGAAGGCCCCACCACCCTTGCAACACACGGTATCTGTTGAATCCAGTGGATCGCCGAGGCATTCAGGCACGGCAGCCGAAAAAACGAAAGCGGACGGCAATTCCCGTACCTGGCAGTGCGCGGGCCAGGTCGACGGGCGGATGAATACTGTCACCAGGTACCGCGTCAGTTGCACGCGTGGGGCAAGAAGGATCAAGGAAAAGAAAGGATCCCAGAATGAAACGCTCGCTCACCATCGGTATCCTCACCCTCTTGGGTCTCTTCTCACTTCCCGGGACGGCCTGGGCGGATCACCGTCGGCCCAGGTGGGGCTTCGAGTTCGGATTCGGCAGCTACGGCCCTCATTTTGGGGTGGAATACTCGCACCGCCGCCCGGCTCGGAGACACGTGCATGTCAGGATTCCGGTCTACAGGCAAGTGTGGGTCCCACCGGTTCACGAAAGAGTGATCGTCGCCCGCGACGTCTGCGGGCGACCCATCTACCGGACCATCGAGATCCGCTGCGGTTACCACGATACCGTGATGGTCGGGTATCGCTGCAACGGCTGTGGCTGCGATCTCTGAAACCGAACCGGGTGCCAGAGCTCCACTCGACGGGCTGGTAAACTCGCTCGGCCTAACGCCTGGCGTCCGAGTCTGGCTTCGCGTTGCTGCGCAGCCAGCCCCGGCGCCAAAAGAAGGCAAGGAGCCCCACTGAGACAAGAATCATGAGAACCCAGACGGCGAGGTAGCCAAACTTCCACCTGAGCTCCGGCATGTGCTCGAAGTTCATTCCGTAGACGCCGACGACAAAGGTGAGTGGAATGAAGATCGAGGCCATGACGGTCAGAACCTTCATCACCTCGTTGGTACGATTGGCGATCGAGGACAGGTAGACATCCAGGAGACCACCCGCGAGCTCCCTGAGGGTCTCGATCACGTCGATGAGCTGCACCGCATGGTCGTAGCAATCCCTGAGGTAGATGTGGACGTCACGACCGATGAGTCCGGATTCATCTCGCACCAGCGAGTTGATTGCGTCGCGCTGGGGCCAGATTCCCCGCCGCACGGAGAGCAATTCTCGCTTGAGCGCGTAAATCCTCTGCAGGATCGATGGCGAAGGACTCTCCACGACCTCGTCCTCGAGGTCCTCAATTCGCTCCCCCATGCTCTCGATCACCGGGAAATACTGGTCCGTAATGGCGTCCAGGATTGCGTAGGCAAGGTAGTCAGCTCCCGAGCTACGCACCACCCCTGTGCCTTTTCGAATTCGCTCGCGGATCGGATCGAGGCAGTCCCCGTAGGTCTCCTGAAAGGTGAGGACGAAACTCTTCCCGATGAAGATGCTCACCTGCTCCGTTTGCACGTCGCCACTTTTCTTCAGCATCACCATGCGAGTAATGACGAAGAGGTGGCTGTCGTAGGATTCCACCTTGGGCCGTTGCGGTGTGTTGACGACGTCAGCAAGAGCCAGCCGATGGAGCTTGAAGATCTGCCCGAACTCCTCCAGGACTTCTTTCTCGCCCAGTCCCTGCACATCAACCCACGTCACGCTGTGCGTTGAGTCGTGCAGATAAGGCACAACCTCCCTGGGTGACGCCAGCGTCTTCTCCACGAAGTGGCTGGGGGCGAAGTCCAGGACGCGAATGACTGGCTTCGGAGCGTCCAGTGAGATTACAAGTGAGCCTGGCGAGGAGCCAGGGCTGGGACGGCGACTTTGACGTTTGGGGTGGCGTTTGGACATGTGACCCTCAAGTTGAAAACGTTGCCACTCGATTTGGAAGTACGAAACCGCTCGTTTCGACATCTGAAAGAGCGATAATGCAAGAATCGGCGGGGTCCGAGAATCGTTCCGTCAGGCCCCCACGGCGAAAATCTCCTTCACAGCACAAAGCGAGGTCCCATGAGTCCGCAAGCGAACGTCACGGAAGAGCAAGAGATTCAAATTGATACTTCCAAGATGTCAGAAGGCAAACGCCAGGCCCTCGAGGTCACGGAGGCCGCTCGTGAAACGACGTGGCAGCACCCGAGCTTCGCCCTCGAACTGTTCCAGGGCCGATTTCGCGCCGACCTCATGTTTCCTTACCCGCGGCAGGATGCCGACGATCGGCACACAGGCGACGACTTTATCGCCTTGCTCTCCCGGATCCTGGAAGACAAGGTCGATGCTGATGCGATCGACAAGTCGGGGGAGATCCCCCAGGACGCCATCGACGCGCTCGCAAGAATCGGCGCGTTCGGAATCAAGATCCCCAAGGAGTATGGAGGCCTGGGACTCTCGCAGGTGAACTACTCACGAGCGGCCATGTTCCTTGGTAGCCACTGCGGCAACACGGCAGCCTTGCTGTCGGCGCATCAGTCCATCGGTGTGCCGCAGCCGCTCAAGCTCTTTGGCACGGAGGATCAGAAGCGCCGCTTCTTCCCTCGCCTTGCCCGGGGAGAGATCAGTGCCTTCGCCCTCACGGAGAACGAGGTCGGATCCGATCCCGCCAAGATGACGACGAAAGCCGTGCCGACGCCGGACGGGAAGCACTTCATCTTGAACGGCGAGAAACTCTGGTGCACGAACGGCACCAGGGCAAATCTCTATGTTGTCATGGCGCAAACACCTCCCAGGCAGGTGCGAGGCAAGGAGCGCCCGCAGATCACCGCCTTCGTCGTCGAACGTGATTGGCCAGGCGTCGAAGTAATCTCCCGCTGTCACTTCATGGGACTCAGGGCCCTCTACAACGGGATCATTCGCTTCACGAACGTCAAGGTTCCTCGCGAGAACATCATCCTCGACGAGGGCAAAGGCCTGCGCGTGGCTCTGACGACCCTGAACACGGGGCGTTTGACGCTTCCCGCCGCCTGCTCCGGGGCCAGCAAGGTGTGTTTGCGAATGGCCCGCGAGTTCGCTGCGGAACGAATCCAGTGGGGAGCTCCGATTGGCAAGCACGATGCCATCGCTCAGAAAATCGCGTTCATCGCCTCGCACACCTTCGCCCAGGAATCGATGTCGTTCTACGCCGCTGCGCTTGTCGACCGTGGCGGCGCAGACATCCGCCTCGAGGCTGCCATGTGCAAGATGTTTTCCTCGGAGGTCACCTGGCGAATCGTCAACGAGACGCTACAGATCCGAAGCGGCCGCGGCTATGAAACAGTCGATTCGCTCAGGGCCCGAGGAGAGAAGGGAGTGCCGGTCGAACGCTTCCTGCGTGACGCCAGGATCAACCTGATCTTTGAAGGCACGAGCGAGATCATGCGGCTGTTCATCGCCCGTGAGGCGCTGGACCCGCACCTGCGCCTCGCTGGCGACTTCCTGAACCCCAAGGCTCCTCCCGCCCAGCGCCTCGCGTCCGCTCTTCGCGCGGGACTCCACTATGCAGGGTGGTACCCGGGCTTGTGGAACCCGATCCCGCAATCCTTCACGGTTCACCGGAGCCTCGCCCCACACCTGGGCTTCGCCTCGAAGGCGGCCCGCCGGCTCGCGAGAACTCTTTTCCATGCGATGAACCGTTACCAGGCCGGGCTCGAGAAAAAGCAGATACTGCTGGGGCGATTCGTGGAGATTGGAACGGATCTGTTTGCGATCGCGGCCACGTGTGCAAGAGCCGATGCGCTTCACGGCGAGGATCCCGGCGCCCACACCAACGTGATCGAGTTGGCAGACCACTTCTGCCACGAGGCGCGGCGCCGGATTGAAGAAAACTTCCGGGGAGCGAAGAAAAACCATGACCGGGGAAGTTACCACCTCGCCCAGGGCGTGATGAAGCATGAGTCGACCTGGCTCGAGCAAGGCGCCTCGCAAGTCGCGTTCAGATAGCAGCCCATCGTCGCTACTCCGCCTTCCCCGCCGTCGGGGTAATCCATGGCCCTGATTTCTCTGAGAAGACGGGCTCCGCGGCCCCGCTGCCCTCGACGATGCGGTAGAAGCGGTCGGCCTGGAGGGCTCGGATTTCGTCCACCCGCCCGGAGGGCCAGTGGACGAGCAGCCGGTCCACAAGGCTGTCTTGTCCAAGACCCACGTGCAGGTACAGGCTCTGGCCGGAAAGGTATCCCGCGGTCGACGAAACCTCCCGGTACTGTCGCCGAACCCCGTGCCGCACCTCGACGCGAGCGCCGATCGCGCTCCTCGATGACTGGGTGCCCTTGAGCATGAGTCGTAGCCAATGCGACCCCCGAGGCGCATGGTTCACGAGCAGCCGAAATGGCATCTTGTAGTTCATGAGGGCCAGATCGATGTCACCGTCCTGATCGGCGTCGAGAAGCCCCAGCCCCCGGCCATCCTCGATCCGGTCGGCACCCTCAAGGTACCCAACGTCGTAGAACTTGCCGTTTCCACGATTCCGATAGAGGGCGTTTCGCTCATAACCGTTCAAAGAAAAGACCCCAACATTGATGAAATCGCCGTTATCCCCCTTGACTTGGGAACGTCGACCGACGTTCTCCACAAAGGTCATTCAGAGGTCCTGCTTCTCCGGTCCCGAGACAAACCCGTTCACGCAGTACATGTCGAGCAGGGCGTCCTGGTCGTAATCGAGGAAGACACCGCTCCAGGCCCAACCGTTCCGCCGCACTCCAGCCTCGTCGGCAGCCTCGCGAAAGGTACCGTCCCCGTTGTTCCAGTAGAAGCGGTTCCCGTGGAGCATCTCCTTGAAGACCGACAGCACAAGGGGACGTAGAAACAAGTTGACGTACCACGGGGCTGGAGAGGGAAATCCGGGTTGATCAATCATCCAGCGGGAGTTCGAGTCCATCGCCGGCGCGAAGAGCTCGGGGTAGCCATCGCCGTTGACGTCACCCCAGGCCGCACTCATCGTGCTTCCCCGGAAAAGGATACCCGCTGCCTCGGAGACGTCGGTGAAGGTGCCATCGCCGTTGTTTCGGTAAAGGACGTCAAAACCCACGTCGTTGCCAACGAAGATATCGGTGTCTCCGTCGAGGTCATGGTCCGCAGTGGAGACCGCGAGGCTCCAGCCCGGATGCCCAACTCCCGCCGCCTCTGTGGCGTCGGTGAAGGTGCCATCGCCATTCGACAGGTAGAGCTGGTTGGGCGTGGCGTTGAGCGCGTTGTAGATGGGATCGGGGCTCTTTCGAAACAAGTTTCCGCCGTTGGCAAGGTAGAGGTCAAGGTGGCCGTCGCGGTTAAAGTCTGCAAAGGCAGCCGCGACGGTCTCGTCGACCTGTTTCAGGCCGGCTCGGGCCGCTACGTCCTCAAAGGTGTTGTCGCCACGATTGCGGTAGAGCCGGTTGGGCGCGTCAAGAATCCCCACAAAAAGATCCGTGTGACCGTCGTTGTCGTAGTCTGCAAAGAGTCCAAAGCGGCCTTCTCCTTCGAAAGGCTGATCGAGACCTGTCTCCTTCGTCACCTCGACGAAATTGCCATCGCCCTGGTTGCGAAAAAGGTGCCCTGCGCCGCCCGCCACGACATAGATGTCCTCAAGTCCATCGTCATCAAAGTCGCCAACGCCGCCACCGGAGCCCGCGGTATAGTCGCGCTCGATCCCGTACTTGTCGAGCAGGCCCCTGGAGGAATGAGTGAAGTCAATCCCTCGCTCCCTGGACTCCTCCCTGAACGCTGATTGCTGCACGTAGGCATCATCCTCCCCTTCGGGGATCTCCTCCACGATCTTCCACTGGCCAAGCTTTCGCTGGCAGCGGATGGCGCTCCACTGCTGGAAGGCCAGTCTTCGATTGCCAGGGGCGGTCCCCGCGAGCTTCAGGAGTATTCTTGTGCGAAAGGCCTCCCCTCCACTCTCCTGGACGAGACCGTCGATGATGCAGGAGGCATGCTGAATGTACGTGAATCGCTTGAGAAGGTCCTCCTTGCGGCCACGAAACTCAGGGTTGGAACCAAGCTCGCCCGAGAAGAACGCGAGGACTTCGTCGAGCGACTCTGTCTTCCACGCCTGCGGATACTCACTGTGCAGAAGCTTGTTGACTGGATTGATAAACTCCGTGCGGACCTCGTCCCAGGATCGACACGAGACCGATGAGCTCGCAACGGCAGCCAAAAAATACAATCGACGGCATCTCATGGGCCCCACATGTTGCCACTGTGCCGGGAGCTTGCCAAGCCCTCGATCGACACGACGCGCGCCTCGCTGTCGTGGCGACCTGCTCAACGGTTTGTTAGCTTGAACCGTACTCTCTGTGTGAGCCTGGAGATTACGGGCTCGTCACCCGAAGTCGCTGACAGGAATCGAGCCTTGCGAATCGCTTCCAGCGCAGCCTGGTCCAGATCCTGGCAGCCAGCGGACTCGAGCATGCGCGTTTCAGTCACGACTCCGCTTTGATCCAGCAAGATCTCAATACTGCACGTTCCCTCGTGCCGCAGCACTCGGCATCTTCGGGGGTATTCGGGTTGAATTTCGCCCAGCGCTCTTGCCTCCGTCCGCACGCCCCTCCGGCCAATCGAGGGGGGAGCCACGTCGAGATTCACCGGCTCAAGCTTTACGCTCCGATTCAACTGGACTTCGACGTCCGCTCGGTCCATCGGCTCCACTTGCGGAGTCAAAGCCTCAGGTGGCACGGATGGTTGTACACCAGGCTCGGACACGAGTGGTCTTGTTGCGGGCATCGGTAGAAGCCGGGGTCGTTTTGGGACCGCGATCAGCCTCACCTCGATCGCCGCCGATTCACCCGCGGCAAAGGGCACCGAGACGGCCCGATTCCCGCCCGAGCTCCACCACCAGATGCCCCCGAACGCGCCCCCGTGAAGGGCCAGGGACAATATGAATCCTTTCGCGGGGAGAGTTCGAAGCACGCGACCTAAAATCTCCAGTCGGCTCCGAGGATCACATTGGTGCCGGGCTCGTTCTGACCCGATCCGTGAACTCGATAGTCATGGTCGGTGACGTTCTCCACGGCAGCAAAAACTTTCATCCCTCGTACTACCTCGGCGCCAAGCCTCAAAGTGTACGCCGTGTAGCCTGGAGTGCCACCGGGCGGAATTCGCTGAGTATCTCTGGTGTCGTCAGGAGAGAGGCGGTCCTGGGCGTCAGCAACAAGGGCCGTGCCTTCGACAAAATACTTCCTCGATTTGGAATCCCAGCGAAGGCCGATCAGCGAAGTCGCTGGCTGAATCCGCGACAGCGGCTTGCGGCGTTGGGATGCTCCCACGAACGTGTCCGCTTCCCCTTCCAGCCAGGCAAACGACCCAAAGACCGCGAGCCCCTTGTAAAAGCTCCAGGAAAGGCCGAGGTCCACACCGTGGACAAACCCGTCCCCTACATTGGCCTTGGTGACTTCGGGCAGGCCGTTGACCGTGTTGCCCGTGGGGAAGCGTACGATCATGTCTTGAATGAACGTGTAATGGTAGGCAGCGTAGGCCTCGAAGCGCCAATCTTCGTTGCGGAGCTTCGTGCCACCCTCGAAGGTCACGTACTTTTCGGGATCGAGACTGGGCGCGGGCGTCTCTTGCTCCCCGCTGCGCGCGACGTCAAAGCGCGTGAGATCGGAGAGGTTCGGCGCTCGAAAGCCCTGGGATACCCCTCCAAACAGGTTCCAGTCCGTGGTGGCGTGGACTAGACCACGCAGACTCCCGACGACGGCTTCGTAATCCTCGCTGAGCTTGCCAAAGCGGGTGGCGTCTGACGGGTTGGGGTCCACTTCACTTGCGGCAGCGTGAACGAAGTTGTAACGCCCGCCCAGAATCACCTCGAAGCGATCCTTCACGACTTCTACCGAGTCCTGTGCGTAGGCGCCGAGCAAGTCGTACCGGGCCTCGTCTGCCACCGGACCACGGGGACTGCGCGAGAGCAACGATCCGTCAGGGTTGAGCACGCGCTGGTGCGAATCGACATTGTCGTGATAGTACTCAACTCCGTAGGTAAAGGTGCCGAGGGGTGAGGGGCTCTCGAGCTGGGCCGATGCGCCCGTCACGCCGTCGTCGAAGCCCTGCACAGTGCGGCGTGAGTTTGATTGCACGCGAACCTCCTCCTCGTCCTGCTCATGATGCGATAAACTGATAGAAACCCGAGAGAGCCAGTCAGCCAAGTTCCTCTTGCGAAGCTGCACGTAGCCGAGCCGGCGCGACTGATCAAGCTCCCGCACGAGATCAGTTCCCACGGCCGTACCACGAAAGCTCCTGGAAAACACGGTCGAGTGCGTGCGAGGAACGTCTTCCTGCGTCACCCTCTGGTAAGCGAAGACAAGATCGGTGTCGGGAGCCACTCTCCAGATAGCCTTGACGTCTCCATCGAGCTCGTCATAGCCGGTGCGATGCAGGACGCCCGTGTGCTTACCACCGATGAGGTCGCCGATGTCCTTGTAGGAGACGCCGCCCACCAGCCCTAGCTTGCCGTCAGCCGCCACCGAGCTTTCGGCACGAGCGACGTGTGATTGCTCCCCGCTGCCAAATCGGTAGTAGAGACGTCGGCTCCAGAACACGTCGCCAAACCAGCTCCCAATGGCGTCGCCAGGGCTTGGGTCCTGGCTCTGTGTGATCACATTCACAGTCCCGCCGATCGCGTCGCTGCCGTAAAGGACCGAGCTGGGCCCCTTGACGACCTCGAGACTCTCAGCCGTGAGCAGGTCCACCGTACCCCAATACTGGTTCGGGCCGTCGCGCACCACCGCGTTGTTGAGCCGGATCCCGTCGATGAGAAGAAGCGTGCGGAACCCTGTGAAACCTCGCAAGAAGGGTGAGGCCTGGCCGTTCGAGGTCTTTTGCACCATTACCCCGGGCACTTCCCGGAGGGCGTCCGGCAGCGAACGAGACGCCTTTTGATTCACAAGCTTTCCACCATTCAGCGACTGCGTGGAGTACGGAACCTCAAAGGGCTCTTCCTCAAGCGCCGTGGCGGTGACGATAATCTCGTCTTGCGGAGGCTCGGAATGCGTCGGTACCCCATCCGCCTGGGCAAAGAGCTCCCGCAGGCTCAAAAAAACTGAAAGAAGGCCCGGAATGAAGACTGAGGCATGGCGCAGGCGGTACATGTTCGGAGATGACCACAACCGCCCTCCCAGTTCAATACACGGCTCGACCAAGGCGCCGAAAATGCCGGTATCTCCAGACGCGAGCCTTCTCCTCAAGGCCATTGACGCCTCATCCGATGTATGGAATGGGAGCCCATTCGCCACCTCCGGTGGGCAAGCCCGCGAACCGAGCTACCCAGTGTCACCTGGGCAGAAAGCTACCTGGAGTGGAGCCCCAGCGTTCCCATCGATTCGTGACTTGAAGTGAGGTCTCGACCATGCACAAGGATCTGGCGACTGGGCCAATGCAAGACTCCATTATCAACGGCCGGTACAAGGTGATCCGGGAGCTAGGGAAGGGAGGCATGGGGCGTGTCTACCTTGTGGAGGACCTGCACCGGGATCATCAATGCTTGGCGCTCAAGACTCTCCTCGTCGACAAGGCGAGCTCGCGGTCCATGGATCGCTTCTCCATCGAGTTCGCAGGGCTGTCCCGGCTTCGTCATCCGAACATCGCCGCCGCTTGCGATCTAGGGCAGGTTGGTGGAACCTCTAACTATTTCTTCACCACCGAGTTCGTTGATGGCATTGATCTTTTCCGGGGCACGGTCAATGCCTCGACAAGCCAGATCCTCGACCTTCTTGCGCAGACACTTCGAGGTCTCGAGTTCATTCACTCCAACGGCTACCTGCACAACGACCTGAAACCCAGCAACATCTTGCTTCAGCTCCTGCCCAAGTCGACTCGGCAAGCAAGGAGCACTTCACCCGTGGTCGTCGAGTCACCGATTGGACGTGTCTAGATCATCGACTTCGGGCTTTTCGCCGCCGAGAAACTTCTGTGGGATGATCTCCTCGGCACGCCGCAGTTCCTGTCGCCGGAGCGCATCCGGGGCCTGCCAACGGACCGCCGCAGTGACCTCTACTCGCTCGGGGTCATCTTCTACCTACTCCACGCGCGGACACTGCCCTTCAATGATCAAGACCCCGCGGCGATCCTCACCAAGCATCTCGAAACGGAGGCCCCAAGACTCTCCTTCTTCCGGCCAGACCTCCCCTCGGAGCTGATCGCCCTGATTGAGAAGCTGATGCGCAAGAATCCGAAAGATCGTTTCCAGAGCGCAGCCGAGACGCTGGCGCACCTGGAGGAATGTACACAGCGCTCTGTTGGCAGCCCGGATGGGCCACAATCTCCCCAGCTCGTCGCCGGGCACCTCTTTGGGCGCACCCAGGAGCTGATTCAGCTCCAGGAGAGCTTTTGCACCGCTTCCGCCGCGATGAACGAGACCCCCTGCCTTGTGGTTCGCGGACCGTCCGGCGCTGGCAAGACTCGTCTCGTACAGGAGGTGCGAGGCCTCGTCCAGGTCAGTCGTGGGGCCTATGTCGAGATCCCCGGGCGACCGTTCGGCGCCGCGCCAATTGACGTCGCCGAGTTGATCCTTCGCGGTCTCGAGACCAGTGGGATCAACGATCTGGATTCAGTTCGAGAGGCGCTCGTCTCCCTGCCAACAGATTCGCCTGACATTGAAAGGACGATCGTGGACACCGTGCTACACAAGTCGCACGGTGTCCCCATTCTCCTTTCTTTCGATGACTTTCAGCGAGCGCCGGCGCGAATCCGTAGCCTTGCGCTTCGGATAGCCCGCACGGCGAGAGAAAATCTTGTGTCTGGAACTGCGAGGCCGAAGCTTCTCGTCGTTCTCTCCTGGTCAACCGACGACGGTCGGGGTGACTTCAGCAACCTTCAGGATCTGCCGGCCATCGACCTGAAACCGTTTGAGAAGGACGTCGCCCGGGCCTTCGTCCAGCAGCTCTTCGGACAGGAAGATATTCACGAAGAGATGCTTCAACTGATCCTGGACTGTGCGCACGGCAATCCCGGCAGGCTCGTCGAGCTCGCTTCGGACCTCGTCGACAGTGAGGTCGTCCAACATTCGGGCTCCAGGTGGATCTTTCCGGTCACTACCTGACCAACCTCAACCATCGTCGCCATGGCCGCCGGCCTCGAAGACGAGGTCATCGAAGGACTCCTGGAGCTGGCTCCTATACCTCGCGCGCCCACACGTGAGACATTCCGAATGGGCAGAGGAGGACCATCTCAAGTCTGCTGCTCGTTTCTGCTGGTGGGGGAGGCGGACCCTCCCCCACGACGGCTCGCCGTTCGAGCGGAGCGAGGGCGGCGGCAACAACGACACGCGGCCCCTCCGGTCGCACGCTACGCGTGCGCCTCCGGGCCAGGCTCTCGGGAGCCGCCAGCTTCCCGCTGGCGCCGGCTCCCTCCGAGCCGTTTGCGGCTCCGCCAGCTCGCCGCAAACCCCCTCCTCGGCGCCTGATGGGCGCCGGGCGCCTCTGGCGCTAGCAGCCGCAACCTTTCGCAGGCTGCAAAAGGTCTCATCACTGCCCGCGTGCGGTATAGTCCGGGTGCTCTGCGCGTTCTCGGTCGAGCCGGCCCACCCGCGCCACCTCGGGCCAGAGGCGCCAGACGCCGAAGACCACGAGTAGCGTTCC
>SXIK01000241.1 GCA_005772855.1 Planctomycetia bacterium
GACGTGGGCAATGATCGCGACATTTCGAATGTTCTGGATCGACAACGCTGGCTCGGTATTCATGGGAACGGTTGGCATCTGGGCTCGGGAAGAAAGCGACGGGGTTTTGCGGAAAGCCAAGTATTATATCGGTCAAACCCAGGGCTACAACTCGCGAGAATCGTAGATCATGAGAAAGTGTAAGAATGGGGGTGGAAGATGCTGAAGGTTCAAGTGGCGGCTCAGCTCGAGGAAATTGCGGACTTGCTGGAGATCCAATCCGAGAATCCCTTTCAGCCGCGTGCCTTTCGGAATGCTGCACGTGCGCTGGAAGGGCTCGCCGAGGACCTTGAGGACGTGCTCGCCGAGGGACGCCTTCGCGGCATTCCCGCAATAGGAGATTCGATAGCGAACGAGATCTCGGAGCTGGTTACAACGGGAGGCTCGAAGCGTCTCAGGGAGCTGCGTGCCTCCGTGCCGCCCGGGATTCTCGAAATGCTTCGCGTGCCGGGGCTAGGGCCCAAGAAGGCCCGGGCGCTTCAGAAGGAGCTCCGGATCGAGAGCCTGGAGGCTCTGAAGAAGGCCTGTGAGTCGGGCGCGGTGGCTCAGGTCAAGGGATTCGGCGAGAAGACCCAGCAGAAGATTCTTGATGGAATCGAGTACTTGAGCTCGGTCGCCGGGCGGTTCAGAGTCGACCAGGCGCTGCCCAGGGCTCTTGCGCTCCTAGACCACCTGCGACAGTGCCCCGGGGTGACACGGGCAGAGCTGGCAGGCAGCTTGCGACGAGGCAAGGAAATAGTAAAGGATATCGATCTCGTCGCCGCCTCGGCCGATCCAGTGGCGGTGATGGATCACTTCCTGCGGTCGCCGGATGTTGCGGGCGTTGTGGCGAAGGGGGAAACGAAGACGAGTGTGCGACTTTCGAACGGTCTCGCAGCCGACCTGCGGGTGGTCTCCAGGATAGAGTTTCCAGCCGCTCTGCAATACTTCACGGGCTCGAAGGAGCACAACACCCAGTTACGCGGGATCGCGAAGGAACTGGGGCTGAAGCTGAACGAATACGCCCTTTTTCGCGGCGAGGTAGCTCTGCCACTGCGGGATGAAGCGTCCATCTACGAGATTCTGGGCCTTGGCTTCATCGAGCCGGAGCTGCGGGAGGGGCTGGACGAGATCCGTCTTGGTGCGGAGGGCCGGCTCCCCACGCTACTTGAACGTTCCGACATCGTGGGCATGATCCACGTTCACACGGACTGGAGTGATGGCGCGGCGACGCTGGAAGAGATGGTTGAAGCTGCTCGTGAACGCGGCTACCGCTACATTGGCATCACAGACCACAGTCAGAGTGCTTCGTATGCCGGAGGGCTGACGCCGGAGAGGGTTCGCAAGCAGCACGCCGAGATCGACAGGCTCAACAGCAAGCTTGCAGGTTTCCGGATCTTCAAGGGGATCGAGAGCGACATCCTTGCGGACGGATCCCTCGATTACGAGGACGACATGCTCGATCTCTTCGACTTCGTGGTCGCGAGCGTCCATTCGAGCTTCAAGATGCCGCAAGAGGCGATGACTGCCCGCGTCATCCGGGCATTGCAGGATCCTCGCACGACCATCTTGGGGCACCCCACAGGGCGGCTTCTGCTGTCCCGAGACGCGTACGCGATCGACATGGGGCAGGTCTTGAAAGCTGCCGGCGAGCTCGGGGTAGCGGTTGAGATTAACGCGAGCCCCTATCGCCTCGACCTCGACTGGCGCCTTGGCCCAAGGGCGATGGAACTGGGCGTGAAGACGAGCATCAACCCTGACGCGCATTCGACCGATGGCATGGACGACGTGATCCATGGGGTAAAGATTGCCCGCAAGGCCGGATTTTCGAGGGAGGACGTCGTGAACACTCTTGGCATCGAAGCGTTCGCGAAATGGATCGCGAGACGAAAGTCTGGATAGCAACGAGGGGCCTATTCCTGGACTTCTTCCAGGATGCTGAAGGACTCGAAGAACTTCGCCACGTCCGCCTCGATGCGGGCTGGCGCTGTCTTGCGGGAGTACTCGACGCCAAGCTGGTAGAGTGTTCCCTTGATCTTGAGTGTCCGAAGCCGCCCCAGTTTATCGCCGTCCTCGGTACGGACTTCCAGTGCGGGATGGCCGAGGACTGTCAAGTTCTCTTGGCCCCTGACCTTTCCGCTCTTTCGCAGTTGATCGGCGATCTCCTCGAGGCTCGCGATGTGGATCTTCCCGTCCGACCGTCGGGTCCGAACTGCGGTGAAACGGGTGTCGTGCTCCGTCAAGGCTCCAATGGATTCGGCTGTCACGGTGACGCCATCTTCCACGGGCATCGTGACTGTCGAGTCGTTGAAGCTGGTGGGAAGTTTGACGGAGAAAGCTCCTTCCGTCGATTGCGCCACGCACCAGCCGGTAGAATCCGGCTCGCCAGCGTCCTTTCGGTGTACCCTGGTCCGGATCCCTTTTCTTGAAGCCGCGTCCGCCGTTGGAGATGTAGAGTTTGATGGGGCAGGTCCCACGGAAACCCCGACTTCGTTGGTGCAGGAGACCGCCAGGGAAAGTGCCAGAGCGGTGCCAACTGCTATTTTCCCGACTTGGGCCGAAGGCATAGAGGTTCGCATGAGCGTTCGGAGAATTGTCTCACCTCGGGCCCGTGCTGCCCAGGGCCTGCCGGGGTGCTGCTGATCCCATGGCAGGCGGGTCGAGCAGTTCAGAGCTTCCTGGCAGCCGTCAGGAGCGTGGCTCCCCATCCCAGATCTCACGGCCCGCAGGGGGCGAAGCTCTCACAACCCAACCCGTCTGGCGTTGGGTCGCCTCCGCAGACGCCGACGCTGGGCGGCAGAATTACCTTGCCGCCCTGGAAGAGATAAAGCAGCGTGTGGATGCCGTCGGTGATGTTCACGGCGCCGGAGTCGTCCGAGTCGGCGGCATCTTTACAGGTGATATCGCGGCCAGAGAAAAGATGCAGGAAGGTCATTACAGGGTCGGAAAGGTCGAGCTCGCCGCTGGCGTTGGTGTCCCCTCGAGAGAAATCGTGCTGCTCGCACTCGTCCGGGATTTCGTTCGAGTTCAAGTCCTGGCTCGTACTGGCTATCTTGATATCGATCACGTCGGGTAGACCGTTACCGTTGCAGTCCTTGGGCAGTTGCAACATGGAAACTGCGGCCTGCGCATCGATTCTGCGGAAGTTCATGCCGGAAGCGGCGTCGTTCACTTCCACTCCCGTAGCTTCAAGGACTCCGAGGATCAACTGGGGGCTCAAGTTGGGCATCAGCTCCCGCAGGAGGCAGGTGAGCGCGACAGCGTGCGGGCAGGCTTGTGAGGTTCCGGCATACGTGCTGGTCGTGCCGCTGATTCCGGTCGATGTGATCGCATCGCCCGGAGCCAGGAGGTCAAGATCCGAGCTTCGGCTAGTGAAGCTGGACACTCGATTGGGAAGCGTGTCCGCCGTCGATCCGACGGCAATCACGCTCGAGAGGCAAGCCGGGCTTGTCAGCTTGCTCAAGTGGCCGGTATTTCCCGAGGATGCGAATACCGCGATTCCCTGCTCCACGGCTGCCTTGCAAGCGTTTTCAAATGCGGTGTAGCTTGCATCGCAGGTGGAGCTGAAGGTCGCATCGCTCACGAGGCTCATGTTGATCGCGTCCACCGTGAAAGTCCCCGCCTCCTGAAGATTCACGACATATTCGACGCCCGCTGCCCAATCGCTGATAAACCCGCGGTTGGAGTTGTCCAGGACCTTGATGGCGATCAGGCTTGCCCCGGGCGCCACTCCGCGTGGGGCTACAGTGCCTCTTGAAACCACGATCCCGGCGACGTTGGTTCCGTGGCCATGGCCGTCCTCGGCCCCGTCGCCAACGTCGGACAGATTTCCGAGGATGTGGTGCTGATGAACGATCGCCGGGGCGAGATCGGGGTGTGTCGTGGCGACTCCGGAGTCGAGCACTGCGGCCAATCGTCCCGTCCCCGAGATGCCCATGTCGTAGACCTGGTTGGCATGAATGAGTTGTCGGCTTTCGTTGAGGCCGCCAGACCCCGTGGGCACCATGCCCACAAACGTGACCCCGGGGGTCGCGCCGAGCGCTTCAATTGCTTCGGCATCCTGAATGTCGACGATGAGGGTGGGAGAGTAGCGAAACTCCCAGCGGATAGAAAGGGTGCTTGCGACTTGAGTTTTTCGAAAGGCCTCCCGGGCTTCCCGAAACGACTCGGCGCGGACGATCATGGGATCGTCCGGCTGGGAAGTGTCCAGGAGGCAAACGCAGAGAGTCAGGGGACTTCCGTTCTCAAGAATTCGGACGGCATCTGGGTCGATGAAGGCGCTCTGGCCAACAAGGACTTGGGAGTACGCCAATACCGCGATGGTAGCGGCAACGGCCTGCGCTCGGACGTTCTTCATGGACGAGGCCTCGATTGCTGACGTCGTATGGAAGGTTGAAATCAATCGACCCGCCACAAGTGTACCAGGCCATGGCATCGGAACGATAGAGCCATGAAGGGGCTCCCTCCGCGCATTTATACCTCGTGCGCGCACACGTGAGACATTCCGAATGGGCAGAGGAGGACCATCTCAATTCTGCTGCTCGTTTCTGCTGGTGGGCGGACACTCCCCCACGTCGGCTCGCCGTCCGAGCGGAGCGAGGGCGGAGGCAACAACGACACGCGGCCCCTCCGGTCGCACGCTGCGCGTGCGCCTCGGGGCCAGGCTCCCGAGAGCCGTTTGCGGCTCCGCCAGCTCGCCGCAAACCCCCTCCTCGGCGCCTGGTGGGCGCCGGGCGCCTCTGGCGCGAGCAGCCGCAACCTTTCGCAGGCTGCAAGAGGTCTTTTCACTGTCCGCGTGCGGTCTATTCTCTCCGCGAAATTACTTGCCTGTCTCGGCTACAGGCCTCAGGCAGAGCCGGAATCCCAATGCGTTGAAGGACATTGCTGGCGAGATCCAACGGCGATACGCAGCACGGCATTCTTTGGCTCGTGCGCCCCGCCAGCCGCCGCCGCGGATGATACAGAATTCACCGATGTCGGGCCCCTTCGGATCCTTCACTGGTCCCTCGGGATAGGGCCCATGCCAATCAGTGCACAACTCCCACACGTTGCCAAGCATGTCATGTAGACCCCAGGCGTTGGGTCTCTTCTTGCCAACCTCGTGGACCGTGTTGGTGTTCTCACTAAACCAGGCAATTTCCGAAAGATCTTCCGTATACCTGGCGGTTGTTGTTCCCGCCCGACAGGCATACTCCCATTGTGCCTCCGTGGGAAGACCATACTCATAACTCGCCGACAGCCTCTTGGCGTCACGCTCCCGTTTCGTGAGAATCGCACAAAACTTGACCGCCATGATCCAGGTGACCGTTTCCACAGGGAACTTGCCCACCACGTGGGTCAAGCTGCTTGGCCGCTCGTTCATGATCTCCCGGTACTCGCCTTCAGTAACTTCAAACTTGCCGAGCCAAAAGCCCCTTGTAATTTCAACCAAGTGCTGGACTTCATTGTCTATTCGTTCCTCCTCGTCCTCAGGGCTTCCCATCTGAAAAGTACCGGGCTGAATCCAGATCATTTCCATACCAAGCCCAGGCAGCGTGAAGCTCTTCCCTTGAGTTGGGTTACCTTCAGCAACGGGCGAGCCGAGACCCTCTGGCTGCTGCACGGATTTCGGTTGTGCAACGGCAACCTTCTCCTTCTTCAGGCTGTTCGAGTGCTCCTCTCCGCCGCCAGGGGACGTGTTCACCTGAACCCCCAGTGTGTCTTGCGGCGCAGACTGCCCGGCGCCGCAGCCCACGAGGTGCAGGGTGCCTGCAAGAGCGCAGAGATACTTTCCAACGAAGATCCCTTGCCTGAATCCCAGTTTTCTATGCATGACCGTCTTTCGGAATAAATGTGCCAGTGCTGAAGGTCCTTGCTTACCGCCCGATGATATTGAAATCTCCCCGTAACGGTAATTCAAGGCGGCATTCCTCGCAGCTGCCTAGCGCCTCCCTCCTTCGGGCGCTCGCGTTTGGGCCTGCCGGTGACTCGCGGACTTGTTCAACAGACTGGTAGAATCGGCCACCGCCAAGGGATTGAACTGAACGGTGGGTTGGGGGCCTCGTGGCAATCGCCAGGGTCGTCGTGGTCTCTTCCGGAGTCCTTATTTGCCTCAGGGCGGGACGATCTCCACGAGCTCCTGGGCCAGGGATGCCGAGGGCGGCCCGTGGGGATCCATGGCGTCCGCGGGAAAGTCTTGCCAGTTGTCCCTCGAGGTTTCCCGGTCTCTCTGGCTTCCGCCGGCTACACGGCGCTGCGCCGGTCGGGGCATTGCGGTGTCCGAGGGGGACTGGTTGGCGGCATGTTAGCTCTTCGTTGGTCCCATCGACGCCTCCACGGCCAACACGAGCGCTAGCAGTGGGAGCGGATCCTCGCCCTTGAGCGATTCCAGCACGTAGTCCTTCCGTGGCAAGGATTCTCGTTCGCCGCGTTGCCAGGAGATGCTGGCGACCAGACGGCCCTGCTTCTTCACCTCGAACTCCCGGTCGGCCACATTGCCCTGGATTTCGAGGGCGTTGCTTGGGGTCACGAAGTTGAGCTGCGGCCTCTTCTCTCCGGGTCTGGGCAATCGCACCTGGAGCCAGTCCTTGCCGGTGAGAAGCACCTGAAGGCGGTCGCGAAAGAACAGGAACCCACGGACGATCTCAATCACACGATCCTGGCCCTTGAACACTGTCAAACGACGGGGTGTGGACTGAGCCCGCGGACCGGCAACCAGTTTCAGGCCGTTCGGCTCCTCGGTGACGAGGGTCACTGGCTCCAGGGACGGATTGTGGAGGGCGCCGAAGTGGATCCGGAAGCGCTTCCATCGAGTGGCCTCGGGAGGAGGGCTCGAAGGCGGCACGGGCTTTCTTGAGGTCCAGGCCACGAGAAGCACCCCGCCCGTCACGAGCGCTGAGAGAAGTAGGTACGAGCTATGGGTCATGGTTGGAGCATTGTGTCTCCTGCATTCAATGTCGACGGTGACGCAGCTAAAATCTAGGCGCTGCAGAGAATCGAACGTGTGATAATCCTCAAATAGCACTGCTGCAAAAGTGGCTGTCCACGAAACAGTCAGGATTTTCGGCCTGAAAGACGAATAAAGAGGTGAGAAACTTTCAACCAATGCCCGTCGCCCGCCCGACTTGGGCGTCGGCCCAGGCCGACGATTCGGTAGCGCGGTGAGCTGCCATGGGTGACGGGGCCGGCTCCACAGGAGTGAAGTCATGCTTCAGCTTCCGCCCTTGTGTCGCGTCTTACTGCCACTGGCTCTCGCATCCTTCGGATGCGCTTCGAAATCGATCCCGCTTGTCAACTTGACGGCCGGTGACCGCCAGTGGGTTTGGCCTCATTTCGTGGATGGTCAGCCGACGGTTCTTGTCTTCTGGAGCACCAACGAGATGGAGTGCTACCGAAACGTGCCCGCGCTGCAGGGGCTTGATTCGCGGGCCGGCAGTTTGCAACTGGTGAGCGTCGTGACTGGACGCGACCGCCTGGAGATCCAGAAATGGATCCGCGAGAAGCGGATTGGTTACCCCGTGCTGCTGGACCTTGATGAGAGGCTTGCGGGGCATCTTGGCGTTGAGCGTTATCCTACCTTTATCCTGTTTGGCGCCGACGGCAAGGAGCGTGATCGCGAGGGGGACATTCGGCTGGTCAAGCCGTGGTTCACAAACGAGGACCGCTATTCTCGACTCGAGCCGACCTCGGGCTCCGACTTCGACTGAGGCGCTTCGGCGGCTGGTTGTGTTGCAACTCCCAATGCACCCACGGCGATCGTGACGGCGGTTCCGACGATGATCCAGTAGGGGTACGCCAACCCTGTTTGCTCGCACGCAAGTACCGCGGCAACACTCAGGAGCATTCCGGCCATGACGCTCTGGCCCGTGCCCCTCCGAGTGAAGATTCCAAGTGAGAAGGCTCCCAGCAGGGCGCCGTAGAAGTAGTTGAGGACCCGATACGCGAGATCGAGCACGTTCTTCTGGGATCCGCGAAAACCCAGAGCGATCAACACCAGGATGGCGCCCCAGGCGAGCGTCGTGACCCGTGAATAGAAGAGCGAGCGGGCTTCTGAGGGAACGGACCCTCTGCGCCGCTTCCAGGGCAAATAGAAGTCAGAGACAACTGTGGAGGCGAGGGCATTCAGTACACTGGTGAAGCTCGAGACCGTTGCCGCCAGGAGGCCAGCCATCACAAAGCCACGGACTCCAGTCGGGAGTTCCTTCACAATGAACAGAGGAAAAAGGTGATCGAGATTGGCGGGTAGCACCGAGTCGGCCTCCTGGCTCCTGTGAAAGAAGTAAAGGCCGGTGCCCACGGCGAGAAAGAGAGCCATCAGGGGGAGAATCAGGAAGGCGCTCCCGAGCACACTGAGGATGCCTTCGCGGGAGTTCTTGCACGTTAACAGGCGCTGTGCGACGTCCTGGTCCGTTCCGTGTGTGGCAATGGTAAGGAAGAACCCGCCCAGCAGGCCTGCCAGGAGCGTGTTGTCGCGCAGGAGGTTCCAATCCACGACGATGAATCGTACCTTCGAGGAGAAGTCCGGCTGGTTCCAGATGCCGGAGGCCCCCCCGGGCAGCTCGAGGCCGAGGTAGGCGAGAGTGGCAACGCCGGCTGCCATGAACGTCAGTCCCAGAAGGACGTCGGTCCAGACGACGGCGCGAATTCCGCCTGCCAGCGTGTAGATCGTTCCAAATGCACCGAGGAGCACGATCGCATGCTCGATTGGAATCCCTGCTGCCACTTCGAGCGCGAGGCAGCCTGCATAGAGCCGCACGCCGCTGCCAATGACTCGGCCTGCAAGGAAGATGAGGGCGGCGGTGCATCGCGCGCCGTCACCAAATCGTTGCTCCAGGTACCCGTAGACGGTCACGAGCTCCTGGCGGTAGAAGACATGGATGAAGAAGAATGCGAGGAAGATGCGGCCCAGGACAAGGCCCAAGACGAACTGGAGGAAGCTCCAGTCGCCTTCGAACGCCTTGCGGGGTGTGCCCATGAGCGTCACGGCGCTCGTCTCGGTAGCGATGATGGACAATGACGCGGCCCACCATGGGAGCGAACGTCCACCGAGGAAGTAGTCGCGGGTCGAGGCCTGGCCTCGCGCTGAGCGTAAGCCGATCCAGGCGACAGCCGAGAAGTAGAAAATGACGACGATCCAATCGACGCTCAAGAGGCCAGCCTGCATTGCGGCCGAGTATAGCATGCTGCCCTTCGGGCCACAGCGTCGTGCTACAAATTGCCCTGTCCCTTCCTGCCGTGTTGCTGAAGTCCGTATGCGGTGTTTCGTACCCCGCGATCTCCGTTTAGCTTTCTGGCCCGCCATTTGACTCACGGGCGTTCGCAGTCCTCGGAGGAAGTTGCCGGGTGGTCTCTGAAAGGCTCTTTCCGACTGAAACTGGGGACTGCCCCGAGTTATACTGCATAGTAAGAAGCATCCTTGAAAAGAAGGTCCCTTGCGCGAAGGAGTCAACGTTATGCCCACTGCCAAGCCCAGCGTATCCATCGAATTCTGCATGCAGTGAAACTACAAACCGCGCGCGGTCAGTCTGGCCGACGCCATTGACAGGAAGTTCAAGGTTCGTCCCCGGCTGATTGAGGGGAAAGGCGGTGTCTTCGAGGTCGTGAGCCAGGGAAACCTCATCTTTAGCAAGAAAGCCACGGGGCGATTTCCCGAGAATGAGGAGATCTTGGAGCTGCTCTCGAAGTGAGAGGTCCGACGTGAGTCCCGGCTTGTACTCGTCGCGGCCATGACAGGGACAATCTTGACCAAGGCTTGTCCACCATCGGCGCCGGGGGTGCCCGGCGCATCTCGAGCGCCGAGGAGGGGGAAGACGGCGCCAGCCGGCCGGTTAAGGGGAGGTTTTCCTCCCCCGCGAGGAGTATAGGTTGATGAACGACTCCACCTGGCATGCGTTGCGGGTGCTCGAGTATGAGCGCATCCGTGAGATTGTGGGCTCCTATGCGACAACGGCGCTCGGCAAGGAGCTGGCCCGCACGATGACTCCACTGCGGGCTGCCGAGGCGATCCGAAAACGCCTGGCGCAGACGGAGGAAATGCGGACGCTCCTCGGGCGTTCGAGGCTGCCTCTCGCGGGGATTCACGACGTTGCCCGGGGTATTGATGATGCGATTGCTGCGGGGCGTCCGGGTGAGCCGGAGCTGCTATATCAAGTCGTCGAGCTTTCCAGGGCCGCGCTGAGCGTCCGCGAGACTCTCACCAGGAACCCTTCGGAGTTGCCTGGGCTGGCAGACATCGGCCTGGGGCTTGATGACTTGCCAGTCTTGCGTGAAAACATTCTGGCTTGCATTGACCCCAGAGGCGGCGTGTGTGATAGCGCGACCGAGAAGCTCTTGGGGCTCCGGCGTGATGCGGAGCAGCTTCGCACTTCGCTTCGTTTCCGCGCCACACGGATTCTCTCGGACTCGAAGCTCCGTCCTGCCTTTCAGTCGGAAGGCCTTACCTTCAAGAATGATCGTTATCTACTTCCTGTGAAGGTGGAATACCGCTCCTGGATTCGTGGCTCCATTCGTGACCGTTCGCAGAGCGGTTCGACTCTGTACGTCGAGCCGGAGGAGCTCACGCAGGAAGGTGACCGTCTACTCGATGTTCTCGAAGCTGAACGGGCCGAGGTAACTCGTGTCCTCTGGGAGTTGACCCGGCAGGTGATCGCGTCCAAGGAAACCTTGCAGGCGACGCAGGACCGCCTGGCGCTGGTCGATTTCGTTGCTGCCAAGGCCGCGTACGCCGGGGCTTTTGGGCTGGTAACTCCAGAGATCAACGAAACGGGTTGTCTGGATCTGCGGGAGGTACGGCATCCGTATCTGCTGTGGCTTGCGCGCGATCAGCGAAGAGACTTGAGGGACGTCGATCTGGAGGCTGCACGAGCACGTGTCGTGCCAATAGATTTGCGACTGGGCGAGAACTTCCAGATCCTGGTGATCACGGGACCCAACACGGGCGGAAAAACCGTGGTGTTGAAGACTGCCGGGCTCAGTGTGCTGATGGCCCTGAGTGGTCTGGCCATCGCGGCAGCGCCGGGTTCCAGGGTGCCCTGCTATCACGATGTTTTTGCCGATATTGGGGACGAGCAGTCGATCGAACAGAGCTTGAGTACGTTTTCATCTCACTTGAAGCACGTGATGGAGATCCTCGAGAAGGCCGATGACCGTTCCTTGATCCTTCTCGACGAGGTGGGCGCTGGAACGGATCCTCTGGAAGGGGCGGCACTCGGCCGCGCGCTCCTTGACAGGTTCCTAGCGAAGGGCTGGAACGCGGTGATCACGACGCACATCGGCAGCTTGAAGGAACTTGCATATTCGAGGGACGGGGTCGAGAACGCAGCGATGGAGTTTGACCCCCGAACCCTGCAGCCGACCTATCGGTTGCTCCTTGGCGTTCCAGGCAGCTCGAACGCCCTTCTTGTTGCCCGTCGAATCGGGCTCGACGGTGACATTCTCGAGGCTGCGGAGCGTGAAATGTCGCAGGTCGAGGAGCCCACCCGGGAGATTCTCGGCCGTATGGAAAAGTCTCGCAGGCGGGTTGAGAAGGAGCGGCGGAGAGCTGAACGTGTCCGACGCAGGGTGCAGGGGGAAGCCAAGGTTTATGGGGATCGCCTGCGGGAAATTGAGGCGCTGGAGGATGCTCTCGAGTCCGAGGCTCAACAGGTCATCGACGACTCCATACGGGGAGCGAAGGAGCAGCTTGCGGCGCTAGTAGCGCAGCTCAAGAGTGTCCCCAAGACACACAAGGCGGTCGTCGATACACTTGCCGCAGAGATCGACCGGCTCCTCGTGAGCACGCCGCTCGGGGCAAGAAGAGAGGCCTTCGCCCGCTCGCTCAAGAAAGAAGACGAGGTATACATCCCGAAGTTTCGTGACAGGGCGAAAGTCAAGAAGACGGACAAGGGTGGTCGCAAGTTGACGGTGCTGCTCAACGGGATTTTGATGGAGATTGGTTTTGATGACGTGTCGTGGATTGTCGGGCCTGCAGCTTACGGGACGGCGGGGAGTGAAGGACTAAAGTGATAAAGCATTACACCGGGCTCCTGCTCGTGGGGCTGTTGTCGTGGACAGACGCTGGATGGACTCAGGAAGGCGGCAAGGACGCGAACAAACGCGCCGCTCTGGACTCGCAGGCCGGAGTCGATCCGGAGCAGGCACCTGCGAACGAAATGTTGGTTCCACACGGCAAGAAGGCGGGCAGAGATTCCCCCCCGCTGGACGCCGAGCACATTTGGGTCAAGTTCAAGGGCGACTGGCTCGGGTTTGGCAACTGGGCCCTGTTTCTGTCCATCGGGACTTCGATGCTCATGGCCGTCGCCCTCGCTGCGCTGATCGCTTATCACCCCCGAAGCTATGGCAAGGCCGCCACGCTCGAGGAGGTGGAGCAGCCGAAGATCTTTCTCATGTACGCCCTCGTTGGAGCCGTCGTGGCCCAGACCGTGAAGGCGTTCCCGGACATGGCACTCGTTGTCTTTGCCATTGGCGGCCTCTTTCGCTTTCGAACGGACACCGGCCAGGCGCGCGACACGGGGCGCGTCATTCTTGTCACCTGCGTGGGCCTTTGCTGCGGCCTCGGGATATACCCCGTCGGGGCAGTGGCTGTGGCTTTTGCATGGATCTTGATTTACCTGCTCGAGGCGCGTGTGACCCACAAGGTGCTGGTCAAGGGCATTGAACCACCCATCCTTGCGCAGACGGCCGACGCCTACCGCGAGGTCCTCGTCGAAAACGGGTTTGTCATCATCAGTGAGAAGAAGAATGTGGTGAAGAAGCAGGCATCGTTCGTCTTTCGAGCCCCCGGGGAGTTCGACAGGGACGAGCTCGAGGGGCTATTCAAGGACATTCCGCCCAAGCTTCAGGGCGCGGTGGACTGGGAGTCGAGCTAACAACTCCTTGAACAAGTCATCGCGGTATTTCGCCTCGGCATAGCGTGCCGGGAGTTGTTGGACGCACCGTCAGAACGGTGCCCCGATCGTGAAGAGGAAGAGCCTTGTTTGGTCCTCGTCTTCTTTCTTCAGCGGTGCGCCAAGATAGAGGCCGATCGGCAGCGGCGACCCAAGAAAAGGGAAGTTGATGCGGATTCCGCCGCCCACTGCACAACGCATCTCGGAGAAGCTGAAGTCGCCGACTTCCCTCGAGACATTTCCGTAGTCCAGAAAGAAGACCCCACGGAGGATCTTCAGGAAAATCGGGAAGCTGTACTCGAGGTTCCCGTAGAGCATGCCATCGCCGCCGATGGGGTCGTTCCCCTCATGGGGGCCCAGGCCCCTGAAGCGAAAACCTCGGACGGTGTTGGCGCCCCCCAGGAAGAACCGCTCGAAGATGGGAATCGAGTCGTTTGAATCTTGCGGCTCAATCACACCGACCCGGTTCACGAGGGAGATTACATGGTGCATCGACGTGGTTCCGCTGCCCTGTGTGTAGAGCGACCAATAAAATTCATTCGAAAGCTCCAGTTTGTGGAAGTCAACCTCGCCGCCGAGCACGCCGCCACCGTACTCATATTCGATTCCACTCAAGGTGCCTTCGTAGTTACCCTCCAGGTATTCGAAGAGGCGCTTGTCGTACGACACGCCGGTGCTTGCGGCAACAATGGAGGTGAAACCCTCAGCGAGAAATGCATCGGTGGGGGCACTGCTCTCCACCCGGGAGATCTGGACCTCTTCGAGCCGGCTCCCGAGCGAAAAGACGAAGTCTCGGTCGAAATCGAAGGCATGAGACAGGCGAGGGTTGAAAGTGGCCCGGTCCTCGTCGTAATCGGGGCGCAGGATTGTCAGCTTGGAAGCCGACAGAGTCAGCGCGTTCCGGGTGTCGAACAGGTAGGGCTCGACAACCGTGAAACGATAGAGCGAGCGTCGCGTGCCGGGCTGTGCCTGAATGCTAAGAGTCTGGCCAGCTCCCGTAAACGACTCCTGTAGTTCGGTAAGCGAGAACGAATCGGGCAGGTCGGTGATGTCGAAGTTGCGCTTGATGATACTGAAATTACCGATCACTCCAAACCCGCTCGTGACGCCGAAACCGATGATGAGCCGTCCGCTTTGTTCCTCTTCAATCTTTACAACGACCGTCTTGTCGTTGGGGGAGGATCCGTTCTCGTAGGAGTAGTCCACGGATTTGAAAATCAGAAGGCGATTCAAGTTCGAGCGGCTCTTTGCCAGGACGGACCGATCGATCTTCTCTCCCGGGTAGAACTCGAGCTCCCGCCGAATGACGTTGTCCCTGGTTTTCTCATTTCCTTCGATCTTTATCTCCTCCACGTACACCTCGCTGGACTCGTCGATCTCAAGCTTCATGTGGACATCGTGCCCCGAGACGGAGACCTGCGGCTTCGCAGTTACCTTGGCGAAAATGTAGGCGCGGTCGCCGTAGTAATTCTTGATCTCCTGTTGATCCTTTTGGAGCACGTCAGCGTTGAACGGCTGGCCAGGGATGGCGCTGGTGAGGGCGAGGAGCGTCTGCTCGGAGAACACTGCATTTTTTGCGAATCGGTACCCGCGAAATGTGTACTGAGAGCCTTCTCGGATGCGAATAGTGACGGTCATGTGCTGCTTGGCAGCGTCCAGCGCAACATCGTACGCCTCCGCCTTGGCGTCAAAGTAACCGAAGCGGCGGTAGTAGTTCATGAGGTTGATGAGGTCATCCCCCAGGGCTTCGCTGCTGTAAAATCCAGGCCGCACGAGGCCCAAAAACCAGAAGTCCTTCTCGCGCGTCGTGAGGAGACTCAGCAACGTCCCCGAGCTGAAAGCCTTGTTGCCGACGAATCTGACCTCCCGAATGCGGACTCGCGTGCCTTCTTCAATCAGAAAAGTTACTCGAACCCCGAGGGCTGATTCACGAATCTCGGTGCTTACGTCAGCAAATAGGTGTCCCGCCTCGAGATACTTTTCGAGGACAAGCTCCCGGTCCCTCTGGAGGCTGGCTTCGCTGAAGAGGCCGCCTGGTTTGGTGTCGAGGTCTGGCTTGATCTTGCCTTCGCCAAGCGCTTTGCGGCCTTGAAGCTCGACGGACTGTACCAGGGGACGTTCCTCAACCACGAAGGTGACAGCCACTCCGTTCTCGATCTCGGTAACCTGTGGTGGATCCACCCTGCGGAACTTTTTCGTTGCGTAGAGGCCACCCGTTTCGAGACTTACCTTACGAGGGTCGTACGGCTCGCCGATGCGTATTTTCAGGCTTTCCAGTATCTTGGCTTCAGACTCCCGCTGCAGGCCCTGAATTGTGATCTGCCGGATCGTGCGGTCTCGGGGTTGCGAATCCTGCCCGATCGTGGCCCCCTGGCTCGCCAGAAGGAAGAGGGTGACGCCGAGCATGGAAAGTGGTTGATGTTTGTGCGCGGCTACGCCGCCTTTCCCTCTCTGAAATTGCATAAGGCGAACGGTGTAAGGGAGACTCCTGACCAAGTCAAGCCCGGGGGCGAAAACGTACCATTCATGGACGATGGAGCGATTCCCTGGATCCTGGCTCTTACCCGGGAATTCCCAGGAGCCTTCCTGTCGCAGAAAACTTGGGAGTTTGCTGGTTTCAACTGCAGTGGATGAGTCCAAGATCCGAGGCGGCATGCCCATTGCTCCTCTGCCTCTCATAAAGTGACGCCCCCAAGAACGTAGATCCCCCAAAAATCTCGCCGAGGCTTGCATGGAGTCCAAATTGATATCGATTGAAGAAGCAAACAGGATGCTGCCACTTCTGCGTCAGATCGTCGGCGACATCATGACAAACTGGGAGCGCATCATCTATCAGCGCACCGAGCTTGAGTGCCTGGAGAAGGGGATCGATTCCACAGATGGAATCACAGATCCTCCCTCGAGGGCAGACGCACTTCAGAACTTGAAGCAGGATCTCAACTCCCTGATTGATCGCATTAACAACTACATTCGAGAAGTGGAGGATTTGGGCTGCTTCGTCGAGGAGTTCAAGAGAGGAATTATCAACTTCCCCTCGCTTCACAACGGCAGGAAGGTCTTCCTGTGCTGGAAGCCAGACGAGCCCAATGTCTGCCACTGGCACGAACTCGACGAAAGCTTCAACGACAGAGTGCGGATCCGGGACGTGGGTGAGTTTCTTTACCACAAGCCCCGGGTCCAGGGCTGAGAGCCGACAAAGTACTGAGCACGCAGCCGGGCTACTCCGATGAGATCTGTTCGAGCACGTCGGCGGGAATGTCGAAGTCGCTGAAGACGTTCTGTACGTCCTCGTGGTCTTCAAGGTCGCTGAGAAGACTCAATGTCTGTTGGGCGCGCTCTCCCTCCAGTGGGACGGGCGCCTGGGGGAGATAAACGAGTTCGTTGCGAGAAAACAACGGCCGCTCGTCCTCCACGTCGCCCCACTTCTTGTCAGGCTTCTGGCGCTTCTTTTCGACCAATGCCTGAAGCGCAGAACGGACGCGGTCAAAGTCGTCAACCTTCGTGTAGACGATAAAGCCGCCTTCTTCCGCCTCGACGTTGTCCGCCCCGGCCTCAATGCTTGCTTCAAAGAGCTCCTCTTCAGTGAGGTCTGAGGAGGATATGCCAATGACGCCCTTGCGGTCAAACTTCCACACAACACTGTTGGTCTTTCCCAGCGACCCGCCCCGTTTCTCAAGCAGGTTGCGGATTTCGCCGCCTGTCTTGTTTCGATTCCCGGTCAAAGCCTCGATGATCAGCGAGACGCCCCCAGCCCCGATTCCCTCGTAGACCAGCTCCACGAGCTCTTCGCCCTGCAACTCACCAGTGCCCTTCTTGACCGCTCGCTCGATCGAGTCCTTCGGCATGGAGACCGCCCGAGCGCGATCGACAGCGTATCTTAGACGCAGATTGTCAGCAAGATTGCCGCCGCCGTTCCTGGCGGCGACCGTGATAAGCTTGGCAAACTTCGAGAAGACCTTGCCGCGCCGTGCATCGGCCGCGCCTTTCTTGTTCTTTATAGACTTCCAGTGTGAGTGGCCTGCCATGGTAGCTCGGCGGAGTGCGTGTGAGGCAATGGCTGCGGTAGCGAGATCCGTCAGGTGTTCCCGAGATTCAACGCGATATTTTCCTCAGGGGCTTGTGCTTCGCTATGTCCCTTGGCTTCGAAGCTCTTGGTGCTTTTGCGGAGCGATCCTTACTGTGACGGGCGGCAGGTCGAGCGTTTTTCTCCTGGATCCTCCGTGGCTTCTTTCCGCTCCTTGCATAGAATGCGCACATGTGCCGGAGATTACAACTTGGGCAATCGATCTCGTTCTCATCGGGGGGGCAAACCTCCACCGCATGGTTCAGGAGATAGTGGTGGAGCAGGAGAGATTGGGACGGGTCCAAGCTCTCGTGGAGGGTCTTTTCATTCTTGGGTCGGCTGTCCCCCTTGCCAAGGATCCCCAAGCGGTTGAGGACCACCTCCATGGAGTGGCTGAGAGGCAGAACGGGGTGTTCCCTTCGCGTTCTGATAAGGAACTCTGCAGTCGAAGTATCGAGGGTACGAAATCGCTTCAGATACTGGCGGATCTCGCCCAGGCTCTTCTCGGCGAGAAACTCGAGGCTGACGTCCTGCCGCTCGCGATGGAGCAACTCGAGCAGATCCTTGATAAACACAGATAGTTCGAGAGAGTTAGGACAGAGACCCAGCGCCTCCTGAATTTCCCGTATCGAACTGACTCGGACCTCATTCCAGTCCACGAAATCCTCCTTGAGCGCCCTGTAGCCTCGAAGGGCATGCTCTGCGCTCAGGACAACGTGAAGCTGGTGGAAAATGACGAGGTCCAGGAGCTTCTGGGGGTAATCGCGCTCACCGCCTTCGGTCTTGCGGAGGGAATTCCTGGGTGACCACTGCTTCCCAAAGGAAACGGCTTCTTCCACCAAGGTTTGGAGTTTGTCGTGAGCTTTCAATCGCCCTCCGGGATGACCTACCTAAGTATTTATATAAAATTAGGTTAGGATCTTTCTTGGCCCGCCTGAACGGGGCAAAGCGCCTGAGAATTGCGACAAAAGTATACAAAAAACGGATCACCATTGTAAACAGGCATTCCTGGAGCTTCCAGGAACTGGCGAAATGGCGCGGCCGCCAACCGCTCGAAGCGACAGCTGGGGGCTCCCGAGAGCCTGGCCCGGAGGCGCACGCATAGCGTGCGACCGGAGGGGCCCGGAGCACCTGCGTAGCACGTGACGGAGGGGCGCAGCCAGGCGGCCGGTGCGTAGAAGGTCTTCTTCTCAAGCCAGGAATATATCTTCCTACAGCAATTTATACCTCGCGCGCCCACACATGAGACATTCCGAATGGGCAGAGGAAGACCGTCTCAAGTCTGCTGCTCGTTTCTGCTGGTGGGGGAGGCGGACCCTCCCCCACGACGGCCGCGACACGCGTCCTCCCCCTCCTCGGCGCCTGATGGGCGCCGGGCGCCTCTGGCGCGAGCAGTCGCAACCTTTCGCAGGCTGCAAAAGGTCTCATCACTGCCCGCGTGCGGTATAATTTAGGTGTCATCTGTCACTTCAGGCAAGGGCGCAATCAAGGAATCCTGCCCGCCCCGGCCTGCCTCGTGATCGAGGACGGAACGCTGTTGAGCGAGGCGGGAGGAGTCGTTGCCCTTCACGAACGCTCGGCGTCGATGGGCGATGAGCTGGGCTGCAATGCTGATAGCAATCTCCTCGGGAGATCGCGCCCCGATATCGAGACCAATGGGAGCCTTGACTCGCCTCAAGACGTCGTCCGCAATGCCCTCGTTCCGCAGCGTGCGGAAGATCCGGGTGATCTTGGCTCTGCTGCCAATCAGCCCCACGAAGGAGGCTTGGGTTTTGACGGCCTTCGAGAGCACGAGCTGGTCGTGCTTGTGGCCCCTGGTCACAATCACCATGGAGACCGGGGCATTGACGGGGATTCTTTCGAAGGCCACCTCAAAGTTGCTTACGAGGATCTCGGTTGCGTCAGGGAAGTTGGCCTGGTTTGCAAACTGCTCCCGGTCGTCAACGATCGTGGTGTTGAACCCGACGCCGGCGAGTAGCGGCGTGAGCATCCGGGCAATATGGCCGGCCCCAAAGATGATCACAATGGGGTTTCCGACAGGCTCTATGAAGATCTCCACGACTCCACCACAGGCGAGCCCTTCCTCCTCGGCGGCTTGGGGCGTAAGCTTGAAACTTCGGCGGAGGGGCCGGTCGGTGTCCATCACCTCTCGAGCCAGCGCCCAGACCTCGGCCTCCGTGCAGCCGCCTCCTATCGTGCCAAAGGTGCTACCGTCGTCTCGGATTAGCATCTTGGCGGATTCCTTCCCCGGAGTTGAACCCCGGGATCCGATAACAGTTGCCAGGGCCCCTCTTTGCCCGGATTCCATGAGGCTCAGGATTTCCTTGTAGATCTTCATGGTTATACTTCGCGCGGCCATGATTGGGACAACCTGGCCAACGCTCACGGACCATCGGCGCCGGAGGAGCCCGGCGCTTGTCGAGCGCGGATGAGGGGGCGGACGCCGCCAGGCGGCCGGTGCGGGGAAAGCCTTCCCCTCTCCCGTGCGAGGAGTATAGGAGGTCACAGGCCCTGAACACAACTCCTACCGCGCCCTCCCCGGGGCAAGGGGGTCGAGAATTCAGTTATCGCTCCCTCAACAGGCCGATCTGCCGGGTCCATGCTATTCTTCCAGGCCAGCTTGGCCGTCGAGTTGGCGCTAAAAGCCCATGCATCCAAAGGAAAAGAGATCTCTGACGACCGAGACGGTCAAGTTGCCCGCGGTGGGTAATCTGCCGGTGTCGGCTTCGTCATCCTTTCTCAACGACGACTTGGCACTGATTTTTGGCACTTGCCTGCCGTATGCGGCGTTTGTCATGGACCCTGAGGAAGGCGTGGTGGTCGCAGCAAACTCAAAGTTCACGAGCTTCGTGCAGGCGGAGCTCGAGGATTTCGCCTCGCCTGGTCTCAAGTGGGAGAGCTTGATCGAGCCAGAGGACAGAGGAATCTTCCGAACCTGGGAGCGGGCACTCACAGCCGGCGCGCACGCTCAGTTCGAGATCCGTTTTCAGAACACTGACCCTCCGCTGATCCCCACACAGGTGAGCTTGACCGAAATCTACTGGCGCCAGAGGCGTTACCTCCTGGGATTTTTGCGGGAGACCTCCGAGGCCGAGCGCAAGGAAGAGGAGTGGAAGTACCAGTTGGAGCAGCAGAAACTTCGTGCATTCGAAGCGATCAAGTCCTCGCTACGCCTTTACCAGCTCAACGAGAAGATTCGAAGGACGCCCCAGCTTGCCAGAAAGCTTCTCCACACCGGAAGCGAGGAGGAGCTCTTTGAGCAGGCCGCCCAGGTGCTCACCTGGGAGGAAGGTCTGGGCTACCGCGGCGTAACTTTTTTTGTTCTCGAGGGCAGCGTTCTGAGAGTTGTCTATTCGACCCAGGACGACAGCACGAAGACTTTCTCGCTCACGGAGGAGAATCGGTTCTCGAAATTTGTGCGGAAAAGCCTCAAGCCGGGCGGAAGCTCCGAGCAGGGGATCTTGGTTCCGCTCGAAAGCCGCGGCAACCTGCTGGGCTTCTACGAAGTCCTTCCGCACACAAAGGAAAAGGTCCTCTTCGACGAGATTGGGATCGTCAACGAATGGCAACACGACGTCTTGTGCGATATTGGGGGGATTATCGCCCTCATCCTTGATAATTTGCGATTGAACCGCGACATCCGACGGCAGTCATTCATTGATCCGCTGACTCAGACCTACAACCGGCATTACTTCGTTTCGCGGCTCGCTTCCGAGGTGGAACGGGCCGTTCGATATGCTCGGCCCGTCAGCCTCTTGTTCTTAGATTTGGATTCGTTCAAGGAGATTAACGACGAGCATGGCCACCTTCAGGGGGATGAGGCCCTCCGGAGCGTGAGTGATCTATTTCGTAAGTCTCTTCGTGAACTCGACGTCATTTGTAGATATGGTGGGGATGAATTCGTAATCCTCCTGCCGGAAACGCCGCAACCCTTGGCGGAACTGGTAGCGGAGAAGCTGATCCGAGCTGTTAGCGAACACCGTGTTGCCAACCTGGATGCGCCCGGCGAATACCTGTCCCTGACCGTGAGTATGGGGCTTTGCACGCTCAAAGCAGGGATGAACGAAAAGGACATTCTCAAAGCTGCCGATGCGGCGCTCTACAGAGCCAAGACCCGAGGTCGGAACCGGCTGGAGATCATGGAGTAGCAGGGACTCAAATGTCAGTGCGCGGGTGATCTCTCGCTCCGAGGTGTCGTGTGCCAGAGGAGGCTTCTGGCACTGATCTGCTCCTGGGGTCTTGCTCCAAGAGGCCTGTTGCAACCGCTTCTCAGGAGTGGGCTGAGGACAAACCCAGGCATGTCCCGTTGTGAGAAGAGAGCTTCGTACAGTTCGAAGACTCGACCCGCAAGGGCTCAAGGGGGGCGGGCACGGTTATCCCCGACAGGCCAAGAATTTGAGCACTATCGGTCGTCGTAATCCCTGCCGTAGCCGTTGTCGTCGTCCTCGCCCTTTTCATCGTCTTCGTCTTCGTACTCTTCTTCCTCCTCATCCTCCTCGTCTTCGTCCTCGTCGAAATCCTCATCGAAATCCTCGTCGAAGTCTTCCTCGTCGAAGTCTTCCTCGTCCTTGTCGGTATCTTCAGCTTCGCCGGCATCCTTGTCGAAATCGGCGTCCACTGCCGCGTCGTCTTCAACAAGCTTCAAGTCATACTCGTCGCTGTCTTCAGAGTCGGGGCCACCGGCAGTGCGCGCAGCCTTGACACCGCTGTCCTCCTCCTCGGCATCGTCTGGGGAAGCCGCCCTTTGGGTTGGCTTCTTGGCCAAATTCTCGGGCTCCTCGTCAGTCTTGTTCGTCTTTCTTGAAGGTTTCTTTGCCATCTTGCTCTCTGCTTCCTTGGGTCTTACTCTCCCGGATCAGGGCCTCTATGCGTGAGGCCTTGTCATGAGAATTGTCGAAAACGAAATGGAGAACCGGAGTATTTCGCGTTTCGAGGCTCTTGCCGACCTCGCACTGGATAAATCCGCGGGCCTGCGTGAGGGCATGCTCCGCTTTTGAGCGATCCCCGGCTGACCCGAAGACAGAAACATAAACTTTCGCTTCTTTCAAGTCCTCAGTTGGTTTTACCTCAAGGATCGTGACAAGTCCGATTCGAGGATCACGCAACTCGCGTAATATGACGTTACTAATCAAGAACTTGATTCGGCTCGCGATTCGTTGAACGCGCCGTGAAGATTGTTCCTGTTTTTCACCCATCCTTACCAGGCTTCCTTGCACCCGAAGAGAAGATGCTCAGCGCCTCGAAAGGCCTGACCGCGGCAGATTTTCACACGATCCGATGTACACCTGAAGCTATAACTCTATAGCATTCGAGCCTTTTCAACGACTGTAAAGGCCTCGATAACGTCGCCCTCCTTGATATCGTCATAGTCAGAAATCTTGATTCCACACTCAAAGCCTTCCTTGACCTCTCGGGCGTCGTCCTTGAAGCGCTTGAGTGAGCTCAGCAAACCTGAGACGACGATTCGGCCGTCCCGAACGAGACGGACCTTGTCGTTGCGCCCGATGACGCCGTCGGTCACAACGCAGCCAGCGATGTTTCCGATCTTGGAAGCTTTGTAAATCTGACGAATTTCTGCGTGTCCCCGGATCTCCTCGTGCAACTGCGGGGAGAGGCGGGACTGCATGGCCGCCCGGATGTCATCAACGGCCTTGTAGATGATCTGGTAAACGTGGACTTCCACCTTCTTTTCGTCTGCCAGGTTTCTCGCTCGTTCATCGGCGGTGACATTGAAGCCGATGACCATTGCATGGGAGGCGTGGGCCAAGCCTATATCCGCCTGGCTGACCGCGCCCACCCCCTTGTGGAGGATCTTGACCTTGACTTCATTCGTCGAGAGGCTCTCAATCTCGCGGGAAAGAGCTTCGAGTGAGCCCCGGACATCCGTCTTGAGGATCACCCGGACTTCTTCGACCTTCTCTTTGCTCGTCAGAGTGCTAAGAATGTTCTCCTGAGTGATCAGTTGGCGGCCGGCCCGATCCAATTCACGTTGCCGACGCTCCCTTGTCTCCGCAATCGCGCGAGCCTGCTGAGTGTCCGCGAATACGTAGAACTTCTCTCCCGCTTCGGGCACGAGGCTGAGGCCAGTGACCTTTACGGGTGTTGAGGGGCCGGCTTCCTTCATGGGCTTGATACCATTCAACCACATCCCTTTGATGCGCCCGTGGGCAGGACCGCAGAGGACGTAGTCGCCGGTACGGAGCGTTCCTTCGCGGATGAGAAGCGTGGCAAGGACTCCACGGCTCGTGGAGGCTTCCGCCTCGAGTACGACCCCCAGCGCGGGCCGCTTCGGGTCTGCCTTCAGCGCCAGGATCTCGGAGGTCAAACTCAGGGTCTCCAGGAGGTTGTCGAGGCCCTGACCCGTGATCGCCGATACTTCCACAAACTCTGTCTCGCCACCCCATTCCACTGGAGTGAGGCCGAGCTTCATGAGCTGTTGTTTCGCTCGAAGGACATTGGCTGTCGGTTTGTCAACCTTGTTGATGGCAACAACGATGGGAACCTTGGCGGCCCGGGCGTGATTGAGGGCCTCCTCTGTTTGAGGCATGACGCCGTCATCCGCAGCGACGATCAGAACCGCGACGTCGGTGACATTGGCTCCTCGAGCCCGCATTTCGGTGAAGGCTTGGTGGCCGGGCGTATCGATGAATACCACATGAGCATTCCCACGGTCTACTCGATAGGCGCCGAGGTGTTGCGTAATTCCACCGGCCTCTTTTAGAGTGATGCTGGTTTCCCGAATCTTGTCAAGGAGAGACGTCTTGCCGTGGTCGACGTGTCCAAGGAAAGTCACCACAGGGGCCCTTGTCTTGAGCTCCTCCGGAGTCGATAGTGTCTCCTCGATCTTCTTGACAGCATCCTCGACATCAGCGGTTCGCTGTTTGAAGGTGACGTCGACACCTGACTCCACCGATACGATGGTGACTAGATCCTCATCGATAAACTGGTTAATGTGCACAGGGTGGTTGTGCCCCATCAAGTACTTCAAGATTGCGGAAGCCTTCAGCCCCATCAGGCGGGAGAGGTCTTTTACGGTGATGGGGAGAGCTACTTCAACCTTCTCAGGCCGCTGCATCACCGTTGTCCCGCCCGACGGTTGTCCGCCGTCCCGGGAGGACTTGGGGCGGTACGTCATCTTGCGCTTTCCAGCACCGAAGCGCGGACCGCTGTCGTAGATGTCGTCCTTGGAAGGGAAGAATCGCTTACGTGCCGCCGGAGCTTCCTCTGTCTTTTTTTCCCTGAGCCTTTTCTCGCGCTCGGCGGTTGTCTCAACGGGCCCGGCTGCAGCTGCGGCAGGCCGCTCGCCAGGACTTACCCGTCCACTTCGCGGGGCGTCGGGGCCAAATCGGTTCCCGCGATCTGTTTCGGGATGACCGGCAGGTCTGCCAGCTCGCTGGGTTGCGGCATCACGTCCGGCGGCCGTCGTGGGGCCGCCACTCATCCCGGGCGGCTTGGCCTTGGGCTTTTCGGCTGCAACCTTTTCCTTCGGCTTGACCTTGGGTTTGTAGCGGTCACGAAGAATTTGCGCCACGGTGTCCGAGAGGGTCGACATGTGGCTCGTGAAGACGTGCCCCTGCGTCTTGAGGAAGTCGATAAGCTCCTTGGAAGAGATTTCGAGCTCCTTGGCGAGGCTAAAGATTCGTACTGGCAAGAATGGGTCCTTCCTGTGATTCCGCTAAAAAATCCCGTGCGAGGCGGCTGAACCGGCTGGATCTCGCTTGCGGGCTCTCGCAAGAGGTATGCACTCACTGGAGCGGAGACCGGTCGAGCGAGCGCCTGGCATCAACAAGCTTTATTCTGATCTCTGGAGCGTCTTCTATCCAGTCCCATCCGGCTCAGAAACCTCCTCCGGAGCATCTGTGGGCTCCAACGTCTCAACTGATTCCAGGTCTTGCTGAACCTCCGTACGGCCGATCCGGGGAGATTCGGTATCTACAACGGCTTCTGCCACGCTGGTGTCGGCCCTGCTCTTCCGTTCACTCTCGAGAGCCGCCGCTGCTGCCTCGCGATCCGGGAAAACCGACTTTGCCGTGAGGGGCTGCCCCTCCTGCGGCACGTCGCCCTTGCGGAGCTTCTCAATTTCTGCATCGGAGACTGTGACGATGTCCAGGTCCCACTTGGTAAGCCTGGAGGCAAGCCGGACATTCTGTCCTCGCTTCCCGATGGCCAGCGACTGCTGGTCGGGTTTGACGTACACGACAGCTTTTCTTGCGGCGTAATCGAGATCGATGGAGGTGATCTCCGCTGGTTTGAGCGCGTACATGATGAGAACCTCAATCGATTCGTTCCACCGAACGATGTCGATCTTCTCTCCAAAGAGCTCGTCCACGATGTTCTTGATTCGGGACCCCCTCACGCCCACGCAGGCGCCAACGCAATCGACATTGTGATCGTAGGTCGTGACTGCGATCTTGGTCCTGTAGCCGGGTTCGCGCACGATCTCCATGATCTCAATGACCTTCTCGGCGATCTCGGGGACCTCGAGCTCGAAGAGCGCCTTGACGAGCAATGGACTTGTCCGTGACAGAATGATCTTGACCCAGCTGGCGTTCTTCTTGATCTCCTTGATGATCACCTTGATTCGCTCGCCAACCCGAAATTTCTCGCCAGGGGCCTGCTCGCTGCGGGGGAGGAGACATTCGATCTTTCCGAGATTGACAATCAGATTGGGGCCTTCCGCGCGCGCCACTGCGCCGGTCACAAGCTTGCCTGTCTTCTCCTCATACTCGCCGTAAACCTTGTCCCTTTCGGCTTCCCGAATTCTCTGAAAGAGAACCTGCTTCCCTGTCATTGCGGCCAGGCGCCCCAGGTCGACATGTTCAAGGACTTTCTCGCCATCAAGTACGGTCGACTCACCGGAGACGCGGTCGATCACGACCTTGAGGGTCTCCAGGTCGCCTAGTTTCTTCTTCACCGCAGAGAGAAGGGCTGCCTCCACTCCCTGGAAAATTATTTCCTTGTCGATATCTTTGTCGCGGTGGATAGTGTCCACCAGCCGAAGAATCTCGCCATTCATGGGTAGCAAAGGCCTTCCTGAGTTTCAAAGGGACGCGAGTCAGAGCGTATAAAAGGCCTCCTCCAACGACCGTCTTCAAGGGCCGATCCCTGGGGGTCGCTGACTTCAGACTGCGGAGGGTTGCCTTTCGAGCTTGCGGCCACGCCGGAGTTGTTCTCCGGCTTAGCCAGCAGAGCTTCGGATCAAGTAAGTTACATAGTAGTGGCCATTTAGTAAAGTGGAACTTTCAAAATGGCTGGGGCGTAGTAACGGGCTCAGGGTCCTGGTTTGAGCCTCATAGCCCCAAGAGTGCTGGTCGTGCTGGGGGCGACTCCACCTGCCTCGTCGACGAGCCTTTCCCGGAGGGCAAGCAAGTCCTCCCTGGTGTCGATGTCCGGAAGTTCTTCGAGTAGGAAGGTTTCCAGGCCCAGCTCGTCCGCCCGTTCGAGGGTGCGTACAAGCACCCGAGGGGTGCTCCATGGAATCCTCTGGAACAGTTGGCGCTGGGGTTGGCGAAGGCCGATCAAGTAGTACCCACCATCGCGGGCCGGGCCCAAAACCAGATCACGTCTCCGCAAGGCCCGTAATGCCTGCTCCAAGTGTTTGGGCTGCAGGAGGGGACAGTCCGAGCCGACGGCCAGGACTGTCCGTGCACCTTCTCGAAAGGCCCGATCGAAAGCAGTGGCGAGCCTTTTCCCCAGCGTGCCCCTGGGCTGAGGCACAAGACGGAAGCGTTTTCGGAGCTCCAGGGGTATTAGAGCGCGGATGCGGTTCGGCGAGGCTGTCCCGGGCTCGAAGTGGGCCTCGAGCGCCCAGTTCCTGGGTCCAGCCACAGTTGAAAGCGTGTCCGCAAGGAAAGCCCGATAGAGCCGGGCGGCATTCTGATAGCCAACGGTGAGGCCAAGACGGGTCTTGACCTTGCCCGCCCTGGGTTCCTTCAAGAAGACCAAGACTCGTATGCCATTCACCGCCGTTCTTGCGGCCCCTGGAGGCTGCCCACGGGTTGCTTTCGGGGGCAATTGCGGTTTTCTGGGCTTTTGGTTTGCTTGACTCATGGGGGGGCGAGTGCTAACATGCCAACTATTGTAATTGTTTTATTGTAAAGACTTTAGCTGGCTTTTCTGATATTCCAACCGCGGGCCACGTTCCCGCGGGCTCATTCAGCGTGGCGCCAGGGTGGGTGCCTTGAACTTGCCGTGATCCGGGGCAGAAAAGAGAAGAAAAGTAAGCCCCGGAAACTGTCGATTCATAGGGGGTCGCCTCCGAATCCTGCGACATATTTCGCGGCCCCTTTTGGGGGCTGCAAGCCTGGAAGCCGGCCCGGCGTAAAGGGATCCTTTTACCATGCAGTGCGAATCGTGCCAGAAGAACGCGGCCACCGTGCACTTGACCGACGTTTCAAATAACACGAAGCGTGAGATCCACCTCTGCGAGTCCTGCGCGAAGACTCAGGGGGTCACGATCAAGAGCTACCTGAACAAATCACCTTCGTATCCTGAGCTTCTGAATCAACTTGTGCACTCCCAGGCTGAGGGGGTGACTGCGGAAGAAAAGGATCTGGCGTGCCCCAAGTGCGGAATTACTTACCGGAAGTTCCGAAGCACCGGGAAGTTTGGATGTCCGAATGACTACATGGTCTTCAAGAAGGGGCTTCTTAGCCTCCTGGAGAAAATTCACGGCAAGGTGGAGCACAAGGGAAAGGTGCCCTTGAAGGCAACCGACCAGATTGCCAAGCAAAAGGAACTACGCTCCCTGAGAGCCGACCTCGAGAAGGCTGTGAGGGACGAAGCTTATGAGAAGGCCGCACGCCTCCGCGATAGAATTCATGCCCTTGAGGGGCGAGAGTCGGAGGCGTGATTCGAAGTTGGGCACGAAGGAACTCACCCATGGACTTAAACGATCTCCAGACAAGCGCAGGCGAGTGGTTGGGGGGCACCGGACCCGATTCGGACATTGTCATGAGCTCCCGAGTTCGCCTCGCCCGCAATCTCGCCGAGTTCCCTTTCCTGTCCCGAGCGACTCCCAAGGATCGGGGCCAGATTGAGCGTCGGATTCAAACCGAGCTCAAGCGAGCTCTTCCGGCTCCTGATCTTCGCTATTTCAGCCTGCCTCCGTTGCCGCCCGTTGATCGCCAGTTTCTTGTCGAACGGCACTTGATTAGCAGAGAACATGCCTATGGTAAGGGGCCGAGGGGCGTCTGCCTCGGAGGCGGCGAGACGATCAGCATCATGGTCAACGAGGAGGACCACTTGCGACTGCAGGCGCTCCGCTCGGGATTTCAACTCCGCTCGACCTGGGAGCAGGTGGACGACGTGGACTCTCGCCTTGAGAAAGTGCTCGACTTCGCGTTCTCACCGCAGTTCGGCTACCTCACGGTTTGCCCTACCAACGTAGGAACAGGCATGCGGGCATCCGTCATGCTTCACTTGCCCGCCCTGGTCATGTCGCAGCAAATCAACAAGGTTTTTCAGGCCGTCTCGAAAATTAACCTCGCCGTTCGAGGCCTTTATGGTGAAGGTACCCAGGCGTCGGGCGATTTCTACCAATTCTCGAACCAGCCGACATTGGGCAAGAGCGAACTGGAGATTATCGAGACGATCGAACGTGTGATCCCAAAGATCATCGAGTACGAGCGTACCGTGAGGGAACAGCTCGTTGAGCAGCGCCGCGAAGTGATCGAGGACAAGGTCTGGCGAGCCTATGGCATGCTGCAGACAGCCCGTACGATCAATAGCGAGGAGACCATGGATTTGCTCTCCGCGGTGCGTTTGGGGGTGAACCTGAAAATTATCAGGGACGTCGGGATTTCAACCGTGAACGAGCTGTTTATACTGACGCAGCCGGCGCATCTGCAGAAATTGGAGCGGTCCGAGTTGAACGGGCCAGAGCGTGATATCACCCGGGCGACCTACATTCGTAACAGGCTCGCCGCCCGGGGCCCGTCGAGTAATGGTGCGACGAAAGGGGAATCGAAGAGTTGACGACGGGGTTGAGGTCGCCCGACTGTCGTCCTTGGAGAAACCTCCCCAGTGGCAATTTGGTGAATACTTGTCAAAATATGTTCGACTCGTTGGATGTTCGAAGCGCCTGACTTGGTTCTGTGAGTCTTCTTCCAAGGAAAATAAATAGATGTTCGACCGCTTTACGGACCGGGCTCGCAAAGTGATGGCTCTTGCGCGGAAGGAAGCGCAACGGTTCAACCACGATTTCATAGGTACCGAGCACATCCTCCTGGGCTTGATTCAGGAGGGGAGTGGCGTGGCCGCCAATGTCCTGAAGAACCTTGGTGTCGAGGTTGAAAAGATTCGCCGGGAAATCGAGAAGAATGTCCAGTCGGGGCCTTCGATGGTCACGATGGGCCAACTCCCTTTTACTCCTCGCGCCAAGAAGGTCCTCGAGCTCTCGATGGAAGAGGCCAACGAACTCGGGCACAACTACATAGGCACCGAGCACATTCTCTTGGGACTTATTCGCGAAAATGACGGAGTCGCTGCGCAGGTGCTCCTCGATTTGAACTTGAAGCTTGAAGACGTACGCGCAGAGGTTCTTGAGCTTCTGGGAGCCGAGATGCAATCGGAGAGTAACTCCATTCCGCCGGCGGCAGGATCCTCGCAGCCCAAGAGTGCTCGGTCGAAGACCCCGGCACTCGATGCCTTCGGCCGGGACCTCACCGAACTGGCTCGCGAGGGCAAGCTTGACCCCGTGATTGGACGTCACGATGAGATCGAACGCGTCATCCAGATCTTGAGCCGCCGAACGAAGAACAATCCGGTTCTCCTGGGTGAGCCGGGTGTCGGTAAGACCGCTAGTGTTGAAGGCCTCGCGCAGGACGTCCTTAACGGCAATGTGCCGGAGATCCATCGTGACCGCCGCATTGTTGTGCTTGACCTGGCCATGATGGTGGCTGGCACGAAGTATCGGGGCCAGTTTGAGGAGCGAATCAAGGCGGTCATGACCGAGGTCCGCCGGGTCAAGAACGTGATCCTCTTCATCGACGAGCTACACACGCTTGTGGGAGCGGGAGGTGCCGAAGGTGCGATCGATGCCTCGAATGTCTTGAAGCCGGCCCTGAGCCGCGGCGAAGTTCAATGCATTGGCGCCACGACACTCGATGAATACCGCAAGTTCATCGAGAAAGATGGAGCCCTCGAGCGTCGCTTCCAGATCATCGTCGTCAACCCGCCTTCGAAGGCCGAGACGGTGGAGATTTTGAAAGGCCTCAGGGACAAGTACGAGGCTCACCACCGGGTCCAGATCACTGACGGCGCGATCGAGACGTCCGTCGAGCTTTCGACTCGTTACATATCCGGCCGCTTTCTTCCGGACAAGGCCATCGATGTCATCGACGAGGCTGGGTCCCGTGTCCGCATGCGTACCATGACCCGCCCTCCCGATCTGAAGGACCTTGAGCGTGAGATCGAGGAACTCAACAAGGAGAAGGAGGCGGCTGTCGCGCAGCAGGATTTTGAGCGTGCCGCAAACCTCCGGGACCAAGCCGACAAACTCAAGAAGAAGAAGGAGCAGATCAAGCGCGAGTGGCGGGAGCAGTCGAGCGAGTCGGGCGGGATCGTGGACGAGGAGGTCGTTGCCGAGACCGTCTCGAAGATGACAGGTATTCCGCTCACTCGGCTGGAGAAAGCCGAGTCCGAGCGCCTTCTCACCATGGAGGGGGAGCTTGAGAAGAGCGTTGTCTCGCAGCAGGCGGCCATTAGCTCGATTTGCCGAGCTGTCCGCCGTTCACGTTCTGGCTTGAAGGATCCCAAGCGGCCTGTTGGCTCGTTCATTTTCCTCGGTCCCACGGGCGTCGGGAAAACACTGGTTGCCAAGGCCCTCGCGAAGTTCATGTTTGGCGAGGAAGACGCTCTGATCCAAATCGACATGTCCGAGTACATGGAGAAGCACAATGTCTCCAGGCTCGTCGGTGCCCCGCCAGGCTATGTCGGGTTTGAGGAGGGCGGCCAACTGACGGAGAAGGTACGCCGCCGCCCTTATGCGGTGATCCTTTTCGACGAAATCGAGAAGGCTCACTCGGACGTATTCAACATGCTCCTCCAGATCATGGAGGAGGGAAAGCTTACGGACAGCTTCGGTCGTCATATTGATTTCCGCAACACGGTCTTGATCATGACTTCCAACATCGGGGCGAACATCATCAAGAACCAGGCGAGCCTGGGCTTCAAGCGTACCTCGAGTGACCGTAACTATCAGGAGATGAAAAAGGAGCTCTTGGATGAGGTTGAGAAGCACTTCAGGCCGGAGTTCTTGAATCGCCTCGATGAGGTGATTGTGTTCCAGAGCCTTCTCAAGGAAGACTTGCGCAAGATCATCGATATCGAAGTCAGGCACGTGCAGGAGCGTCTCAAGGGCATGGGGCTGGAGGTCTCGCTTTCGGATGAGGCTCGTGATCTTCTCATCGAGAAGGGCTACAACCCCGAGTTCGGCGCCCGCCCGCTGCGCCGGGCGATCGAGCAGTATATCGAGGATCCGCTGGCCGAGGAGATGCTTCGGGGCGCCTACGAAGGCAAGGCCTCGCTTCACATCGGCGTACGGGATGACCACCTCTACTTTGAAGCGGTCATCCGGGAGCCAGAGCCGGCCAACGAGCCCGTGCCCGCGGGTGTTGCTGGCGGAAGCTCCGATGACTCAAAGCCGGCGAGAAAGCCGAAAAAATAGGACGACTCACCTCGTTCGAATCAGCCGTCGCAAGGCCCCCGCAAGGTAAAATGAGCCTGTCACCACGATGGGCCACCCCCGGTCAAGTGCTCGAGAGAGGGCAGCCTCGCTCGAACACTCCACTGTTCCATGCCCCGCCAGTTCCAGAAGCGCCTCCGGAGGAACTGACCGTTTCGGATCGGCGAGTGTCCAGATCACATCCTCTGCGATCTTTGGTAGCTCCTGGAGGATTTCGGGTAGGTTTTTGCCGGCGGAAATCGAAAATACGAGAGTCCGGGGCCTTGGATAGGCAATTTCATCGAGTGTAAGGCGGAGCGCGCGGATTGATTCGGCGGTGTGGGCGGCGTCGAGCACAACCGGTGGATCTCCGTCGAAGCGCTCCACCCTCGCCGGCAAGACCAGCGGCGATAACGCAGCCAGAACCCTGTCTCGACTCGGCTTTCGGCCGAGGGTCGCCAAGATTTGTGCCTCGAGTGTCAAGGCCAAGCCGAGGTCGGTTCTCAAGGCCGGGCCCAAGATTGCACCGGAGGGAAGGCTCCCAAGCCCTTGAACTTGCAGTGTTCCCTGGCACGGTGAAGTCACAAGGCAATCGTTGAGCATCGAGACGGGAGCCTGTCGCATTTGCGCGGTCTCGAGGATGACATCGAGCGCGTCCTTCGGAAGGGGGCCGAGCAGGAGCGGCGTTCCAGGCTTTACGATGCCAGCTTTTTCCTTTGCTATCTTCGCGAGTGTATTCCCGAGCTGTTGCGTGTGCTCGAGACCGATGCTGGTTATGCAGGTGAATTGTGGCTCGAGGATGTTGGTCGCGTCGAGCCGCCCCCCAAGGCCAACCTCGAAGATAGCCCAATCTACCAAGTGGGCCTTGAAGCTGACCATGGCAAGGGCTGTCATGAGCTCGAAAAAGCTCGGGAAAGACGCCGGGCCCTCTGCCTGAAGCAGTTCAAGGATGGGCAGAATCTTGTTCGTCTGCTCCACGAGCACCTCATCCCTGGCGGGTTCGCCTCCCACCCGAATCCTCTCTCTGAGAGTCTCGACGTGGGGAGATGTGTAGGTTCCCACGAGCAGGCCCTCTGCCCTGAGGAGGGCATCGAGGATCAGAGTTGTCGAGCCCTTGCCCTTGGTGCCGGCGATATGAACCGACGGAAAGCTCCGGTGCGGCTCGCCAAGCGCGGCAGAGAAGCGCTTCATGCGGGTGAGCCCCAGCGAAGCCGCGTCGAATTTTGCCGGTGGCACGCGCTCGTAATTGGTGAAACTTGAGAGGAAGCTCTGGAATTCCTCAAAGTCGGCGAGCTTGTGGTCGGGGTGCATTTGGAGTTTCGAGAACCGCGAATTGTCGATTGCCGATTGCCGCTTGTCGAACGAAAAGATATATTCCCGATGTTCCATGGGCACGAAACTGATTGTCTCGGCAGGTGAACGCTCCGGCGACACGCACGCAGCCAACCTGGTCCGGGAGGTTATGCGGCGCCGCCCCGATGTGGAATTTGAAGGCTTTGGCGGAGAGCTCCTCTCTGGCGCTGGATGCAAGGTCCATGAGGACTTGGTCAGCGTGGCGTCGATGGGGTTCGGCTTCGTGACCCACCTTCGGCAGTACCTGCGCGTAATTCGGACGTTTGACAGACTCCTGTGCGAATCGAGGCCGGCGTGCGTTGTGCTTGTCGACTCGCCGGGCCTCAACTTTGCCCTGGCGCGCCTTGCCAAGTGGCGCCGCGTGCCCGTCGTGTACTACATATGTCCTCAGATTTGGGCCTGGGCGCCGTGGCGCCTGGCCAAGGTGATCCACTACACTGATTTGCTCCTCACGATCCTCCCCTTCGAGAAGAGCCTCTATGCGAATGAACGTGTTCCGGTCGTTTCAGTGGGGCACCCCGTGGGTGACTCGCTCGCCAGGGTATCTCCGCGCGGGGGCGAAGAGCTCAGGCGGCGTCTCCGAATCCGCCGATCCGACCGGGTCATCGCGATCCTTCCCGGAAGCCGTGAGCACGAGATCGTCGATCTCATGCCGCTCTTTCGCAAAATTATTGACCGGATGGAGCTCGACCCTCGCCGGCACCGACTGCTGATCAGCTCCTTCAAGGAGAAATTCAGAGCCGACGTGGAGGGGGCCCTGTTCGGTTGCCGAATACCACACGAGGTCCTCGCGGACGATTCGCGCGTGATCACACAGGCGAGTGATCTCGTCCTTGTGGCCTCGGGGACGGCGAGCCTGGAAGTCGCATTCTACGAGAAGCCCATGCTTGTCCTTTACCAGGCGAGCGCCCTGAAGCGCCTCTTCTTCGACTTCTTTTCTGTGACACCCTTCATCGCCATGCCCAATATTCTCGGTGCCTCGCTCAATGGAGGCGAGCCCGTGGTGCTCGAACGCCTGTGTCACGGGGACGAAGCCGAGGACCTTGCCCGGATCGCCCGATCTCTCCTCACCGCGGGAGAGGAGAGATCACGGAGCATCGCGAAGCTCAAGCTTCTGAAGGAACAGGGGATCGCTCCTGGAGCCTCGGCCCGGGCGGCGGAGGCCTTGCTGGAGTTCCTCGCAAGAGACGGGCTATAATCCCTCCATGCGTTTTGGAATGCGACCGAGATCCAGCTCCCCGCGAGGGATGTCCCGATCCTCCAGGGTGCAGCTTTCAGTTTGCATTCTCCTGCTCGTCGCCTTGAGTGTGCTTTCGTGGCGGCTTGAAAAGATGAGCGATCGGCCCAGAGCTCCTGAGGGCCGCGAGGGCTATACGCCGCCTCTCTTCGGAAGTTCCATCGATCCCTGGAAAGAAACCGTTCCGTCGGTCACGGACCCGGACCTTCAGGGCTCGGGGGAGTCAGCAGGCCAAAAGCCGGCGGAGCCTTTCGTGGAGCGTCCTGACCTGCTCGCCCTTGCCTCGAGAAAGGACCGCACTCTGGAGGTTGAGGAGCAGACCTTGATCCATCTCCTCCACAAGGCCCGAACCGAGAAAGACAGACTCCTCGCGGGGGAGGAAGACCTCCCCCGCAGCGGCCGCCAGGCGGCATCCTCCCCCTCCCCGGCGCTCGATAAGCGCCGGGCGCCTCCGGCCCCGATGGTGCGTGAGCCTTGGTCAAGATGTCCCAATCATGGCCTCGCGGAGTGCGAAGATTGCGGGAAGTCGTTCGCGTTTCTCTCTCCGGCACTGAGCCTTGAGCGGAATGATCGAGTCTTTCAGGAGCTTCTGGACCACCCCGAGAAATATCGCGGCAAGCTCGTCGAGATCAAGGGGAACGTGGTGGGTGAAGGCCGAATTTACCCCTTGCGATTGATAGGTCTCGACACACCCAACTCAAGTGGCCTCGACCGAGCGTTTCAGTCCTACTGTCTTGACACGCAGGGCAAGTTTTACCTTGTGGCGACGGCCCACAAGCGGCGGGAGCTTGAGCACATGGACGGCGTCACGCTTCGTGCCTACTTCGCTCAGCTGTACACGGGTGATGTGCTGGTTCAAGGACAGATTCGGAAGGGGACGATCCCCTTCCTTGTCGGGTACGACTACGAGGCTCTCGAGCCGCCCGTGAGAGCCGTTCCCTCTGTGCTCCTCCTTCCGTTGGCAGCGGCGCTCGGCGTCGTGGCCTTCATCCTGGTCGTTATTTCTCGACAGCGGTCACGGCGCGATTTTGACTCCAGACGAGTTGCGGCCAAGCAATCAAGGCTCTCAGGTCCAGGTGCCTTGCCAAATACTCGAGGAGCCACGAGTTGAGGCTTTGCCGTTTCCGAGTGCCTGTCAAGGAGGGTGCCTACCCGATCTGGATTGGCGCTGGCGCTCGAGAAAAGATCCCCGAGGCCCTGCGCTCACTGAAGGATCCGCCGCCGCATGTCCATGTCGTGACGGATGTTGACGTGGCGAGGCACCACGCGCGAGGACTCCTTCGAATCCTCGCGCGTGGGGGCTTCAGGTCATCGTTAACCACCGTTCCCCCGGGCGAAAAGTCCAAATCAGCACGGGAATTGACGCGTGTCTGGAGAGAGGCCGTCCGCGCCGGCTGCGACCGGCGCTCTGCGATTCTGGCCCTGGGCGGCGGTGTGGTTGGGGACCTCGCCGGATTCGCTGCTGCAAGCCTCCTCCGTGGAATCCCATTCCTGCAGGTTCCCACGACCCTTCTTTCCATGGTGGACGCCTCCGTTGGAGGGAAAACTGGCATCAACTTGCCGGAAGGGAAGAACCTTGTGGGCGCGTTTCATCAACCCATGGCGGTCGTCATGGACCTCGAGTATCTGCGAACGCTACCTCCCCGTGAATTGCGTGCAGGCTGGGCCGAAGTTTTGAAGACGGCTGTGATCCAAGATCCGGCTTTCGTTCGTCAGCTCGAGCGAGATCGCAGTCGCATCCTCGCCGGAGACGCGTTGCTCGTGGCCAGAGCGGTGGAGCGTACGGCGCGGATCAAGGCTGCAATCGTTGGGGCTGATGAGAGAGAGTCTGGCTTGCGAATGGTCCTCAATTTTGGCCATACGCTGGCTCACGCGATTGAGGCCGCGCAGCGCTATGGCGGACTACTCCATGGCGAGGCGGTTGCGGTCGGGATGGTCTTCGCGGCCCGTCTGGGCGAGGCCCTGGGGCATACAGCCCCGGGCGTTGCAGCGCGGCTGGCGGAGCTCATCCGCTCCTATGGCTTGCCCGCCTCCACGCGGGGCCTCTCGGTGCGCAAGCTCCTGGAGAACATGGAGCGGGACAAGAAGCGGGGCTCAAAGGGAATTCGTTGGGTGTTCCTGGAGAGTTTCGGACATGCGACATTTATTGACTCCGTACCCAGGGAGAGTGTCGAGACGGAGTTGGCATCGTTTCTAAAGACTCGGAAGTGAAGGACATGAAAGCATCACAAGATCGAATTGTACTCATGGGTCTCCTATCTGTCGGCCTCTTTGCATGCGATAGCTCCACGGAGCCGACGGGCTCCGTCACGCCCCCTGTGCACCCCGCGATGGAGGGCTCTGTGGGGCGAAAATCGTTGGGGGTTCCCCACTCCGGCAGGCCTTCCGGTGAGCTGCCTCCTGATCACCCACCGATCCAGCCCGGCGCTCGGACGTCGATACCGGGTGGTGCTTCCAGCTCGGGAACGACGGGTGGCGTTTCAAGCGCAAGAGCAGCTGGGGGCGCGGTCGAGGCACCGCCGGGAACGCTCGGGGTTGAGCGGCGGCTTGCCGCGGCAGGGCTTGTGTGCAAGCTGCCGCAGGGTTGGCTCGAGGAGCCGCCGTCGAACTCCATGCGGCTGGGGCAGGCCCGCCTCTCCCGAGTTGCCACGGATGCCGAGGACGGAGAAATCTCGATAAGCCAGGCCGTGGGCTCTGTCGAGGCCAACGTGAATCGTTGGAGCGAACAGTTTGTAGAAAAGCCAACTCCGACACTGACCGATCGGAAAGTCGGAGACATCAAGATTGTCCTCGTCGAGATGGAAGGCACGTTTACTTCGGGCGGCCCCATGATGAAAGCCGTGGGGGGGCCGAAGCCCGGGACCAAGCTCATTGGATTGATCGTGATCGTGCCTGGCAGCCAGCAAACGTTTTTCTTCAAGGCCTGGGGACCCAAAGTCACGATGGAGCATTGGAAGCCTAGCTTTGACGAGCTTGTCAGCTCGTTTGGCAAGGCCTGATGGAAGTTGTAAGACCCTGTTCCAGTGAGCCACCGGAGAGAAACGAGCCATCAATGGAGCTGGATATCCAAAGACTGATTGGGGAGCGAGCCAAGGAAAACGTGGACTTGCACGCCGCGCACGTGAACCCGCAGTTCGCGAAGGTTCTCCGCACGATCGGTTTTGACAAGAGCTGGATTCGAGGCCAGGGGCCTTACCTCTACGACACCGACGGCCGTGAGTATCTCGACATGCTTTCGGGGTACGGCATGTTCAACGTTGGCCGCAACCACCCGAAGGTGAAGAAGATTCTTTCCGACTTCCTGGCGATGGACCATGCCTCGCTCGTGCAAATGGAGGCGCCGATTACCTCGGGGCTCCTGGCCGAGGAGCTCAAGAAGCGAGTGCCTTCGAGTCTCGACACGGTCTACTTCACGAACTCCGGCACGGAGTCAAACGAGACAGCGATCAAGTTTGCTCACTGCGCGACGAGGAGACCGAGGATTGTCTATTGTCATCATGCGTTTCATGGGCTCACGAACGGATCACTCTCGATCAACGGCGAGGAGTTTTTTCGTTCCGGCTTCTCGCCGCTTCTGCCTGATTGCACGCCCATTGCGCTCGGCGACCTGGCTGCCCTGAATGCGGAGCTTTCAAGGGGTGATGTGGCCGGCTTCGTCCTCGAGCCGATTCAGGGGAAAGGTGTCCACGTCGCCTCCGACGAGTTTCTTCGCGGCGCTGCCGAGTGCTGCCGCAAGCACGGCACGCTCTTCATCCTCGACGAGGTCCAGACCGGTTTTGGCCGAACCGGCAAGCTCTTCGCGATGGAGCATTCCGGTGTTGTGCCAGACGTCCTACTCCTGTCGAAGGCTCTCTCCGGCGGGTACGTGCCGGTGGGAGCCGTCATGACTCGTCGCGAAGTGTTCCTCAAGGTCTTCACGAGCATGGAACGTTGTGTCGTGCACTCCTCGACCTTTGGCCAGGGGGCCTTCGCCATGGTGGCCGGTCTCGCTGCGTTGAGCGTTCTCGACGAGGAGAAGCTTGTCGAGAACGCTCAACGCATGGGTGGATTGCTTTTCAGCGGGCTTGAGCAGCTGAAGGAGAGGTTCGAGCTGATTCAGGAGGTTCGAGGCAAGGGCCTCATGATTGGGATCGAGTTCGGCAGGCCGAAGTCGTTTACTCTGCGCATGGGCTGGGACCTCGCGCACAAGATGTCGAGCAGTCTCTTTGGGCAAGCCATCGTAATCCCGCTTCTGGCGGACCATGCCATTGTGACGCAGGTGAGTGGCCACGGCATCGACGTGGTGAAGTTGATCCCCCCTCTCGTGATCACGGAGAGGGACGTTGATCGATTCCTGACGGCCTTTGAGCAGGTGGTGGAGAAGGCTCATCACTTTCCCGGTCCGGTCTGGGAGGTTACGTCGAGGCTCGCAAAGTTCGCCCTCAAGCGGTGATCGCGGCGTGGCCGGTCAAGCTGCCAAGGGATCCTGGGGTCCCCGTCCGGTCAAGAAATGCTGTGCCCCCCGGCAAGGCCTCCGAGCGGGAACGGTTCCAGGAATGACTTCCGACCAACGCAAGCAGGGCTGGCGGGCACGGAGACGGAATCATCAACTTGAGCCATCGCACTGTCCATGCGGCATGTGTCGTGCCGCCAGTCCCGGCCACCCGGACATTCGCTGATCTCCAAGGAATGGAGATCAGCGGGGTTGGAGGGCGTGCCCAGTCCAGGGCAGCCCCCATGCGACGGGCTGCCCGTCCGAGGGCCGTCTTGCCGACACTCTTGACGGGGACGGGGTACAATCCTTGAACGCATGCGGATCTCGATTCCCATTGACGTTTGGGACCCTGGTCGTGGCGGGGCGGAGCGATACCTCGATCGACTTTCCCGAGAGCTCAAGGCGCGGGGTCACGAGATCGTCATCCTCTGCCAGCGTGTGTTGAGCGGAGCTGGGGCCGGGGATTCTCCGCGAATAGAGGTTCTTGACGTGCCGTGGTTTCCCCGTTGGTTGCGGGAGCTACGCTTTGCCAGGGCTGCTGTCAGGGCGCATCGGAGCTCCGGGCGGGAAATTCTTTTCCAGGTTCGGCATGCGCTGGAAGCTGACGTCTACCAGCCGCACGGCGGATCTTACCTGGCCTCGCGAGATGCCCAGGGCAGGGCGCTTTCCACGGGTCGTCGGCTCCTGCGGGATGCTGCGGCCTTCTTGCGTCCGTCGCACCATGTCCTGCGTGGGCTCGATCATGCCGTTTTTGATCGCTCACCCCATGTGACCACCCTGAGCGTCTCGGCCAAGGTGGAAGAGGACTACCGGAGAGTCTATCCGGCTCGCCACTTTCGCTTCGAGCGACTCCATAACCCTGTAGACAGCGAGGCCTTTCATGACCGAGACCGTGCCGAATGCCGGGCTCGCCTCCTTGCGCGATTTCAAATACCTTCGAACCAACGAATCGCCCTCTTCGCGGCCCACCACTTTCGTCCCAAGGGCCTCCAGTTTGCAATCCGGGCCTTGCGGCAGGCCACTGGCTGGGATCTTGTCGTCCTGGGGCGTGATGAGGTCCGTCCCTTTGAGCGTCTTGCCCGTCGCCTGCGAGTGGAGCGTCGGACGCATTTTGCCGGTGTCGTGAAAGATATCCGATCTTTTCACGCCGGCTCCGACGCGTTTCTCCTTCCGACCCTTTACGATCCGTGCTCCTTGAGTGTCCTCGAGGCCCTCGCCTGCGGAACCCCCGCCGTCACGACGTTCCTGAATGGGGCCTCGGACTCGCTTGTTGCTGGCAGCTCGGGATTCGCCCTCGAAAATCCGGCGGATGACGCCGCAATCGCTCGATCTCTGAAAACAATTGACGACCGTTGGGAAGAGATGCACGCCGGTGCACGTGCCGCCGCGCTCCAGCTGGGATGGAAAGATCACGTGGATCGGTTGGAAATGGTCCTGTGCCAGATTGGTCGGAGAACATAGAATCCCGGGCTTGGTAAACTCGAGCAACACCCATCCAGAGAGGAGTTCATAGTCATGAAGCAGCGCCCACCCGAAAAGCTCGTCGTCGCCCTCCGGGCAAAGAGTCCGCAAGAGGCCGAGATCGTTCGATCTGTCCTGGAGAACGAGGAGATCTTCGTCATCGTTCCCGACAAGAATACGCCTCTCCCCATCGACCTGAGCCCCCTCGACGGTGAGTACTCCCTCCTGGGCTGCGATGTGCTCGTCCGCCCGGGAGATTTGAAGAAAGCCCAGCGAGTTATCCAGGAGGCCCGAGAAGCCGGGGAGCTCGAGGACGATGACGACGATGACGAGGTTGAAAACGAAGACAACTTCAATGACGACTGAAGACTGACTCGCCCCGAGGGGGATGGAGTCACTTGCCCTCGCGAAGCAGAGACTCCATCAAATAGCCTTCAGCCGTTTTCTTGGGACCAGGAACCCCGGACATTGCTCGATAGTCCGCTCGGAGCCTGCGCCGGCAGTAAGAGTTGTAAATCTGCTCGGCGCTCGGATCGCCCAGAAGCGGCGCGTGCACTCGGTCCGTGAGGACCTCCTTGACCTGTGACGGTGTGATCACGTGCACGTTGTGATCCTTCATGTAAGCTCGAAGCTTCTCAAGCTCTTCGTAAGAAAGCGCGAAGAGGAACTCCTGGAACGCCTCTTTCTCATCTGAAGTTGCATGGTCGCGAATGAAGTAATTCACAAAGCGCGACTCGCACTCCTCCTTGATAAGGTTGAAAAGCTCGGTGACGCCCATGAGCGTGCCGTACATGGCCCGGACCTTGCCTCGAGCTTTCCAGGCGCTCAAGAGGACAGGGGGGAACTCTCCAACGGGCACCTGAAGCCGATTACTCCACATCCTGAGCAGCTCTTGTGCAGCAAGACGTTTGAGGTCGAGAGGGTTGTGCGGATTGGAGATTGCGGCGGTGAGAAGCTCCTCGGCTAGCTTGGAGAAGATCGTATCGCTGATCGTTTCCTTCACCTGCTGCGCCGCAGAGCTTGCACGATCTCCGGCATTCTCAAGCGCATAACCGAGCGCCTTCAAAAAGTTTAACTTGGCGAGGATAAAGGCTCGTCCAAGGATGGCTCTCGTCGGCATTTCGAATTCGATGTTGCCGTTGTCGCTTTGGCACAGGGCTTCGATGAGAGATTTTGCGTTCCTTACCCGGTTCCCCAGGCGTTGATTCTCGAGCACGTTGGGGCAGGCCTCGATGGATTCCGCGACTGGGGGCAGACTTCGCATCGCCTGCTGGAAGACCTCCTTGATTTCCTCAGCCGCCCCCGGATCCAGCTCGGGCAGAATCCGAAGGGCCTCCATCAGGCGGCGAGCTTCCAGTGGCGGGAAGCACTTCCATAGTGAGCCATACTCCTGTGGGTCAGGCACTTGGCCGAACGGCATTCGCGGTCTCCGTGGTCGAGATCAATAGCTAAGTTACTGATTGTCTGGCCTCTGCGCGCCCGTGTAAAAGAAAAACAAGGGCCAGGCAGACCCAGCTCGCAAGGAAGGCCGCACCGCCCACCGGCGTCACCACTCCAAGTTCCTTCACTCCGGTAAAGGCGAGAACGTAAAGGCTACCACTGAAAAGAACGATGCCCACGAGGAGTAGCCCCAAGCCCACCCGGAAGAGCTTCGTTTGGGCTATTTCGCGTGCCTCCAGTGAGCCAACTGCCACCATGGCCAGGGCATGATACTGGTGATAGTTCACTCCCGTTTCGAAGATTGCGAACATCTCCGCGTTCAGCCGTGCCTTGAGGAAATGGGCGCCGAATGCCCCCAGAAGGACGCTCAAGAATGCCAGAACACACCCGACCCATGCCCAGAAATACTTTTGCATTCAGCCTCCGACTCCTTCAGGCGCCGATCACCTCGCCGGCCCAGTCGGCGGCGGCTTCCATGATCGCCTCCGACAGGGTTGGATGGGCGTGAACTGCGCCGTGAATGTCGTGCACTGTCATTTCGGTCGCTTTGGCGAGCGAAAGTTCGTTGATCAGCTCTGTGGCCTCCGCGCCGATGATGTGGGCGCCCAGGATCTCTCCATGCTTTCTGTCAGCCACAATCTTTACAAAACCCTCTCCGTCTCCCACGGCCACGCTCTTGCCGTTTGCCCCGAAGGGAAACTTTCCAATCTTCACGTCGTGGCCCTTGTCCACGGCTTCCTTCTCGGTGAGGCCAACTGTCCCGATTTGAGGATGGCAGTATACGCAGGCGGGGATGCTCGAGTAGTCGAGCGGTCGAGGGTCGTGCCCTGCCATGTGCTCCGCAGCGTGTAGCCCTTCCGCGCTTGCCACATGGGCCAGTGCCGGCGGTCCGGCGACGTCGCCAATCGCATAGACGCTTTGGATGCTGGTGCGTAGATGTTCGTCGACCCTGATCACATTCCTCTCGAGCGCGACGCCGATCTCCTCCAGTCCGAGGTTTTCAACGTTGGCCTGGACTCCCGTCGCAACCAGTGTGATCTCGGAGTCCACCGTCTCCTCCTTGCCAGCCTTCTCGAAGACCGTACGCGTCCCATCCTTGGTGGCCTTGACGCTCTTCACCTTGCTGGAGGTATGTGACTCGATTCCCCGCTTCTTGAACGATCGGGTCAGCTGCGAGCAGACGTCCAGGTCTCCGGCGGGAAAGAGGCGATCGAGATATTCAATGATCGTTACCCGAGTTCCAAGGACGCTGTAGAAGTAAGCGAACTCGAGCCCAATCGCGCCAGCCCCGATGACCGTGAGAGACTTGGGCTGACTGGGCAGAACCATCGCCTCCCTGTAGTTGATCACCTGTTTGCCGTCGTAGGCAACTCCTGGTAGCGTTGCGGCACGAGCGCCTGTCGCCAGAATGGATCGCTTGGTTGAGACCTCGGACGTCTTCCCGTCCGCGGCCTTCACTTGAATGCGGTTGGGGGTCAGGTAGCGTGCTTCGCCGAAGATCACGGTGATCTTGTGCTTTTTCACGAGCAGCCCGACGCCCTTCGACAGCTTTTCCGAGGCCTCGCGGCTTCTCGACACGACCCTCGGCCAGTCGACGCTGACATTGCCTGTCTTGAATCCGCGGTTGGACGCGTCCTTCAAAATCTCGAATTCTTCCGCGACCTTCAGGAGTGCCTTGGTGGGGATGCAGCACCAGTTCAGGCAAATCCCTCCCAGACGGTCACGTTCAATAATTGCGGTCTTCATCCCGAGTTGGGAGGCTCGGATCGCGGCTACATAGCCCCCGGGGCCAGCGCCGATTACCGTCAAGTCAAAAGATTCCATGAGTGAGTTTGCTCAACTTCTTGGGGGTAATTGGGCGCTCCAGCAACGAGCTGCCCGGGAGGCTATAGCGCGAGTGACACTGGGCTCTCGAGGATCTGCCTCATGTCCCTCATGAACTGTGCCGCCAGCGCGCCATCGACCACTCGATGGTCGCTTGAGAGAGTCAGGCTCATCCGGTGGCCAGGCACAATGGTTCCGCTCTCGACCACGGGCACCTCTTCGATGGCGCTCACGGCGAGGATGCAGGCTTCGGGCGGATTGATGATAGCTGTGAAATGCTTGACGCCAAACATGCCAAGATTCGAGACGGTGAAAGTGCCGCCCTTGTAGTCATCGGGTGTCAAGCGCTTGGCTCTGGCTTTCTCTGCGAGGTCCTTGATCTCCTGCGAGATCATTCCCAGGCTCTTGAGCTGGCACGCACGGACCACTGGGGTGATGAGCCCGTCAGGAAGGGCCACGGCCACGCCGATGTCAATCGACTTGTAGTAGCGAATGAAGTCGCCTTGCCAGGAGGCGTTGATCAATGGGTGACGAGCAAGACAGAGCGCCACGGCCTTTATGACCAAGTCGTTGTAGGTCACATTGACGCCAGAGATCTTGTTCAGCTGGTCTCGTGCGCGGATCGATGACTTCATATCCACCTCGACCGTGACGTAGAAGTGGGGGGCCTGGATCTTGGACTCGACCAGCCGAGCGCCGATAATGCGGCGCATCGAAGACACGGGCACATCCTCGTACGCCTTGTCGGGCAGGGTGGAAAGCGAGGGCGCACGGTAGGGCGCGCCCTCCTGTCTCTTCGCTACCGGGGCATCTGTGACGGCGATGGCACGAGCGGCCGGGGTTGCCTTGCTATTCACTTGTATCACGTCGCGTTTCACTATCCTGCCAGCGGGGCCGCTGCCCGGGATCACCGAGAGATCGAGGCCGAGTTCCGCAGCCATTCGGGCTGCAAGCGGGGAAGCAAGGATCCGCCCCTGCACTCGGGCGCCAGGACTTGCAGCCTGCGGTACTTCGGGAGGAGACCGTACGGCTGTTACCGCAGCCCTGGATGGCGCAACTGGCGGTGGCTTGTCAGGTGCCGCGTGGGCCAAGCCGCCTGCTGGTTTACTCGCGGCGTTCTGGGTCCCGGAAATTGCCTCGGAGAAGTCCTCGCTGAGAGTCTCGGTGAAGATGGCGATGAGTGTCCCCACTGAGGCCGAGCTGCCCGCCGGGATGAAGATCTTTCGAAGGTAACCCGGGTCGACGGCTTCCATTTCCATGTTGGCCTTGTCGCTTTCGATCTCGGCGATGACCTCTCCCGCCCGGACCTTGTCGCCCTCCGATTTCTTCCACGTCAGAATCTTTCCCTCGCTCATCGTGTCGGAGAGCTTCGGCATCTCGATCTTGATGACCACGCTAAAACTCCTCAGTCTGAAGGCCTAGACGTACAGGACCTTTTTTACCGCCTCGATAACCCGACCGACGTTCGGGAGCACAGCGCTCTCGAGCGAGTGCGCATACGGCATGGGCACATCGTGAGACGTCACTCGCTCCACCGGAGCGTCGAGGTCGTCGAAACAGCGGTTGTAGATCCGTTCACTGATCTCGCTGCCGACACCGCAGAATTTGAAGTTCTCCTCCACGATCACCACACGGTTTGTCTTGCGGACGGAATCAAAGATCAGTTCCTCATCGAGTGGCTTGATCGTCCGCGGATCGACGACCTCCGCTTGAATGCCCATCTTGGCGAGTTCTTCTGCCGCAGGCAGGGCGAGCTGCCCTACCAGCTTGGACCATGCGATGATCGTGACGTCGGTACCTGGGCGCTTTACTTCACCGACGCCAAGGGGGATGGTGTACTCCCCGTCGGGAACATCGCCTTGTTGACCGTAGGTCATCTCGCTCTCGAGAAAGATGACGGGGTCATCATCACGGATCGCGGTCTTCAGGAGGCCTTTTGCGTCCTTCGCGTCGGAGTAGGTCACAACTTTGAGTCCCGGAACCTGCGCATAGAATGACTCGAAGCTCTGCGAGTGCTGCGCTGCCAGCATGTGCGCGGCGCCGTTGGGGCCACGAAAAACGATCGGGATGCAGAACTGGCCGCCGGACATGAGGTGCATCTTCGCGGCGTTGTTGACGATCTGATCAATGGCCTGCAGTGCAAAGTTGAACGTCATCATCTCAATGATCGGGCGCAAACCCGTCATCGCCGCTCCGATGCCCAAGCCTGCAAATCCGCCTTCGGTGATGGGCGTATCATAGACTCTCTGCGGTCCGAACTGGGCCAACATGCCCTTGGAAACCTTGTAAGCGCCGTTGTAGGCCCCAACTTCCTCGCCCATGAGGAAGACCATGGGGTCTCGCGCCATTTCTTCCGTCATGGCTTGGTTAAGCGCGTCACGAATGCTCAGATTTGCCATTATTCTTGATGACCTTGGGACGATTCTCCTCGCGAGGAACTTTGTTGGAGCAGCCAGAGGAGCAGGATGCTTGCTTCAGCGTCGGGTTCCGGGACGAATAGGGTTCTTGTAAATGTAGTCGAACACCGTTGCCGGATCGGGCTCCGGGCTTGCGAGGGCAGCGTCCATTGCCGCGCGGATCTCGGCAGATACCTGCCGTTCAAGCTCGCTCAATTCTTCGTCTGTGATGAGGCCATGATTTTTCATGTGCTCGGTGAGAAGGAGGATGGGATCCTGCTCTCGATAGCATTCGACCTCTTCCTTGGTGCGGTAGTGGGAGTGGACTGGGTCCGACATGGAATGTCCCCTGAAACGATAGCAAGTCATTTCAAGGAAACAGGGGATCCCCGCTCGCGCACCGGCGATGGCTCGTTTCGACTGCTCGTAAACCTCGAGCACGTCCATCCCGTTAACTATTCCGTGAGCCATGCCATAGGATTCCGCCTTCTTGTGCAGGTCGACCACTTTGGTCGTTCTCTCCACAGCGGTTCCCATGCCATAGCGGTTGTTCTCACAAACGAAGACGATGGGAAGACCCCACAAGCTGGCCAGGTTAAGGCTCTCGTGGAAGCCGCCATTGTGTACCGCGCCCTCGCCGAAGAAACAAAGGACCACGCGATCCTCGCCCCGGTATTTGGAGGAGAAGGCAGCCCCTGTGCCAAGCGCGATGTGGCCCCCGACGATGCCGTGACCGCCGAGAAAGTTGAGCTGCTTGTCAAACATGTGCATGGATCCGCCACGCCCCTTGGAGCACCCGATGACGCGCCCGAAGAGCTCACCCAGGATCGCTACTGGCTGAATTCCCCGGGCAAGGGCCATCCCATGGTCCCGGTAGGTCGTGAGGACATAATCGTCCGGCCTCGTCGCGGCCACAGCGCCGACGGCGACGGCCTCCTGGCCAATGTAGAGGTGGCAGAAGCCGCCAATCTTGCCCTGGCCGTACGCCTGGGCTGAACGCTCCTCCAGGCTCCGGATCTGGCGCATCTGACGCAAGAAATGGAAGAGTTGCTGTTTCGAGAGGGCGAGTTTCTGTTGTTTGGGCGCCTCTACTGCCACGGCTTCTGCTTTCTTCTTGACGGGCATAGATCCCTGAGAGCTCTGGGGGGTTCAAAAATCAAACGGGGGAAGATACCGTGATTCCTGGAATGGGGCAAGGGGGGTGTGAAAAAGGTCAAGGTCAACGCCTCTCTCTGCGTTTCGTGTCAACGAGGAGGTAGCCGATTCCCATAATGATCAGGGGGACCAACACTGTGGCCATGGCGCAATACGCTAAATACATTGCCTGAACCTTGCGGTTGAAGGAAGAACGCAGGGCCATAAGGATCGCCGGGAAGCCGGCCGGATTCAAAGAAAAAGACTTGGGGGAATGCGTGCAGGATTTGGGAAATGTTCCAGCAATGCAGAAGGAGCTTGTGAAGTATATTCCTCGCGGGGGAGGAAGACCTCTTCTCTACCGGCCGCCCGGCGGCGGCGTCCCCCTCCTCGGCGCTCGAGAAGCGCCGGGTGTTTCCTGCGCCGACGGTGAGGGAAAATTGTCCCAATAGTGGCCGCGAGGAGCGTAATTGCTCTCCACGGACCTCTTCTGAAGGTTAATATTGGCCACTTGTCTGAATGAGGAAATGCTCAAAAGGTCTCCAAGCTCCTGAGGACTTCGCAAGTGCAAACCCTGCTCAAATTGTCCCTCCTTTTCGTCTGCATGAGTCTGTTCCCCTTGGCGGCGGCGGATGAGCCCAAGGCGCCCAGGAATGTAATCCTCATGATCGGCGACGGCATGGGCTTCAATCAGTTGGTCTCGGCGCGTTACTTGAAGGGGCCGCTTGCCGTGGAGAACATGAAACACATGGGGGTTTCCCACACGCACAGTCTGAGCAGCCATGTCACGGACTCAAGCGCGTCGGCGACCGCGCTTGCCAGCGGATACCTGATCGTCAATGGCGAGGTTGGGATGCACCCGGACGGAACACCGACGAAGCTGATCGTTGAGTACGCGGAGGAACAAGGCAAGTGGACGGGGCTTGTCGCGACTTGTCGGATTACCCACGCGACGCCCGCATCCATGGTTGCCCACCTCAAGAGCCGAGGCAGCGAGGACGACATCGCGGTCCAGATCGCTCAAAGCGAAGTGGACGTCATTCTTGGCGGGGGATGGGACAAGTTCCTCCCCGGGCTGGAACAAAAAAACCGACTGGATCTCCCGCCACTTCCGATCGACACGGCTCTGTTGAAAGATGCAGAGTCGCTGTTCGCGAGCTTTCGCGACCATCGGGAGCGCTCGATGCCAGTGACCGCGGAGGTTCCCCTCCTGAAGAACAACGCTCCCTATGGGACCCGCACTGACGGGCGTAATTTGATCGGCGAGATGACTGCCCGGGGTTACCGGTTCATTCGAACGGGGGCCGAGCTGAGTTTGATCACCTCGGGCCCGCCGGGCAAGGTTCTCGGGCTCTTCCACTCCGGGCCCATGGCGAAGGTCTCTGAGGGCCGAACGCCCAGCCTTTCAGCGATGTCGGTGGCTGCACTCAAGATTCTCTCCCAGTCGCCGAAGGGGTTCTTCCTCATGATAGAGGGCTCGCAGATCGATTGGGGTGGCCACGCGAACGACTTCGACTATACGCAGAATGAAGCTGCTGACTTCGATACTGCGATCGGCGCGGTCCTCCGCCACTTGAAGGACAATGACATGGAGAATGAGACCCTCGTTGTGATCACTGCCGATCACGAGACAGGAGGTCTTTCTCTCAACGGGCACCCACAGCTCGCGTTGGGTATGGAGCCGAAGTGGACCACGACCAGCCACACGGGCGCGCCGGTTCCTGTCTTCTCGGCGGGTCCGCTTGCAGAGCAATTTTTGGGGATTCAGGATCATGAACGTATCGGTCGGAGGTTGATAGAGGCGGTTGTGGGCTCAAGGGTGCAGTTTCGCTATCCGCCCTCACCCCCGTCGGCGCCGACCGCCATGCCTCCCTCGCGGAGATTTTGACTGCCAGTCTCGAGATATCATCCACGCGGCCCGAGACCGTGCGGATATCCCATGCCACGTGTGCCTGGCGAAATGGCCGCCATCCCTATGGTTGCGTGTAGAAGCCAGTCAATGAGCGACGATCACCAACACGCGGGAAGTTGCCTTCTGGAAGGTCGTTGCTTGCAACCGGTGCCTACTCGGTGCATCCTGGGTTCCCGTGTTGTTGAAGCTTCTGTGAGTCAGAAGGATTCCATGCCCAACCCAAGCAGCAAGACCCACGAGTCTCAGTGTCCCCGGTGTCGACTGCCCCTTCGACGAATAGATTACGAGGGTGTGGCGGCCGACATGTGCGAATCCTGCTGGGGGTTTTTCCTCGAGACCGGAGAGCTTGAGCAGATCCTTTCAGAGAAGGCCCTGCACTTCACGGAGGAGGAGAAGGCGCGAATTCTTGATATACGTACTGCCTCAAAGTTCGGGCCAAGCGCCCCAGCTCCGTGCCCCAAGTGTGGTCATGTGATGGAACGCATCCACTATGACGCCGAAGTTCACCTACTCATCGACAAGTGCGTGGAGGACGGAATCTGGCTCGACACCGGGGAGATCAAGAAGGTCCAGGCGCTTGCGGAGAAGTCGATGTCGCTTCACCAGCTACTTCTCAGGAAACTGGGGCTCTTCAAGAACTGAGACGATGCACGTTGAAGTTTGACCTTGAGCAAGCTGCAACGGGGCTCTTCCTTGGTCTACTCGGCTGCGGAGTCGTTGTTCTGTACACCCGCTTCAACCGGCGCGCACGGCTAAAGGGTTCCTTGTCGCACTGGGCAACGGGCTGGCTGTTCGGATTTTTCGGCATGACCATCCTTGGCACCGCCTGGGTGCTCTTGTGTTTCGCCAGACCTCATTTCTCCAGCCAGATCTGCCAGGTGCTCGGTGGGATTTTGTGCGCGCTCAGCCTTGCGATCTATGTGCTGAGCGCCCGTCGCGTCGGCCGTTGGCGGTCTCCATCCCGATACTCCTTGAGCCTCTCAACTGAGGGAATCCACGGTTGGGTGCGTCACCCGCAGGCATTGTCTCTTTGCGTGCTACCCCTGGGCCTCGGTCTGCTGAGCTGTTCGGTCCCATTTCTCCTGACGGTCCCCGTCTGGATCGCATTTTGGGCTCTCTATACCTGGCTCGAGGAGCGGTTGGAGCTGATCCCAACCTTTGGTGAGGAGTATCTGCGCTACCGGGAAACAACGCCGCGACTGATTCCCCTGTGCTGGCGGAAGCGTCCAACATCCGATAAGAGGCTGAAAACTCCTCATTCGCAGTCGTCCTGAGCATTATCGGACGCCTCAAGTTCCGGGGGTTGCGCGTTTAAGGTCCATTCTGCATAGTTCTCTGGAACGAGCGGATAACTCCGCTACACGGAACTCGGCGAGAAAGGAAGTGACGGTGCGCGCTTTTCAAAGCTTGATCGCAATACTTGTGCTGGCCTTTGCGGCCGGTAAGCTCCAGGCCGAGACTTGCACACTCGGCGGACTCCGGTGGGACCTCTCTGACGACTGGCGCTGCGATGGTGAGACCTGGGCACTCGAGGGAGAGTCGACGCCGTCAGCGCAGCTCTTGGCCACGGTCCTCCCTGGCCCGATGTCGCATGCTGTTCTGGCCGCTCCGCGAGCTGAATCAGCACTCGAGGTTGCAATGCACTTTCGAGGGTTCCAGGGCGCCGAGGTCCTGGAGTCGAGCCGCACGAGCATCGACGGCGCTCCTGCATGGCGTGTACGTATGAGGGCCGAGATCGAAGGCCGGCGTATCGAGCAGGTCCTCTGGGTTCTAAGAGCTCGCGAAACGGTTGCCTTGACATTCACCTGTGACGAGGAAGATTTCAGGAAGCTCGAGCCCGAGTTCTCTCGGGTGGCGCAGAGCATGTTTGTCCTCGAGCGGCCGAGGCTCATCGAGGAGTCGCCAGCATCGCTTTGCGGGGCGCTTCTCGGTCTGCTTGCCGGAGTCTGCTGTGCAGCCTGGCGACGCCGACACCCCGGTCGACGGCCCGCTTCATTCACGCTTTTACGGTTGACGCCCTCCCTGCCAACAGCCACATTACAACCATGCTCATCGACACAATCCGCGACGACTTGAAGACCGCCATGAAGTCCAGGGAGGCTGCGAGAGTGGAAGTGCTCCGCTTCCTCCTATCCGAGGTCAAGAACATTGGCATCAATGAGAAGAAGGAACTTGACGACGGCGTCGTCACGCAAGTGCTTCAAAAACTCGCGAAGCAGCGTCGCGACGGTTGTGAGCAGTTCAAGGGCGCCGGCCGGCAGGATCTCGCCGACAAGGAGCTTGCGGAGCTCGCCATTCTCGAGCACTACCTGCCAAGGCAGATGTCGGATGCGGATGTCGAGGCCGTCGTTCGTGCGGTTGCTGGCGAGGTGGGTGCCACGAGCAAGAAAGACGTGGGCAAAGTCATGAAGGCCGTGCTCGAAAAGCTCAAGGGCGCCGCTGAAGGGAAGCGGGTCCAGGCGGCGGTTGCAAAGGTTCTTCCCTAGCGGCAGGAAATCCTTTACGGCTTGACCAGGCAGCCATCCCCGAGCTCGAAGAGGAGGGGCGAGTAATTGGCGTACTCACCAGCAGGTTGCGCGTCCTTGCGCGCGCGGTAGTTGGTGCCGACTGAGTCGGGGTCGTTCACGATCCAGAGTCTTCCAGTCGCGGGATCGAGTGCCACGCCCTCCGGGGAGGCCCACTCGAGGCGCTCGCCCTGCGGGTCGATCAGGTTGAGATCCACTATTCGAGGGATATCGTTCCTCTCAAGGTCGAGGATGCAAAGCCTCTCCTGGTCGCGCAGGACGGCAACGAGTGCACACCGACCATTCAGCCTGAAAAACTGAATATCGTTCAAGTTGAGGCGGGCCTGCTCCTTGCCGGCTCTTCGAGGCACCGCTGCGAAGGGAAGCGGAATCTCCTTGATCTCAAGCGGTGTCCCGGAGCAAGCAAGCTCGAGGGGTGCCTGATAGACCCGTGGGAGCTCATCTTCTGTGCGCTCGAAGGCGAGGTAGAGGGTCTTTGAGTCATCGCTCACTGCACAGCCTTCGAACCGATAGTTGCTGTCTTCGCGCCAGGACTTGAGTTCCGCCGGGAAACTGATGCGCGTGAGTTGTGCGATCCTCGCTCTGTGTCCGCTACCCGACTCCTCGATGCGAATATCGACGACCCACGACGTCTTGTCCTCGGTGATGGCCACGAATCGATTCGGGTTGCCAGGCACGAGGGCGAGGCCTTCGAAGTCGGGGTTCCCCCCCGGGATTCCGCGGAACTCGGCGAAGTCTTTGCGCTCTCCCCCCGCCCTTGCCGGCAGCTCCAGCGGAACGGGTAGGCCTAGCAACCGTCCGGTCCCCGGATCGATCCGAAAGAGCGTGCCGGGAAACTCGCTGCGCTGGTCGCCGATGGACCAGAGTTCGCCCTTGCGGAAGGCCAGCCCCGAGGGCTGAAGGCCTCGCTTGAATTTCCCTGGAGGAAATGGTTTGCCCTCCGCGCTCAAAACCCAGACCCCCTTGACAGTTACAGGCTCGATGGATTGCCCTTGGGAATTCTCGGAGGCGCAGCAGTGGAGGAGCCAGAGCGGGAAAAAAAAATTGGCGAACAAATGTTTCTCCAGTGGAGCTCTTGACGGGCACACTGATTGTCGTTGAACATCCTCCTGCCCGCAAGGCATCCCGCGGCCTCCTCGCTCCCGATCCTCGGACGCAGCTCAAGCGCCGCCAGGGAATCGAGATGTACCTCTCCGAGCGTGCGGAGGGTTCGAGATGTCCTGGGGCGGCTGGCCCTGGGAGCTGATGGGGCGCAGGGAAAACACCGAAGGAGAAACGAGAGAACATGGCGACTCGAGCTGGCTGGGATGAGTATTTCATGCGAATTGCGGTGGATGTGGCGACCCGTTCGACGTGTGATCGCAAGCACGTGGGGGCGGTGATTGTTCGGGAGAGGAACATTCTGTCGACGGGCTACAACGGCTCGATCGCCGGCATGCCGCACTGTGATGATGTCGGGCACATGATGGACAATGGCCACTGCATCGCGACGATCCACGCCGAGGCGAATGCGATCATTCAAGCCGCCAAGAACGGCGTCATGATCAACAACGCCTCTATTTACACGACGGCGAGTCCCTGCTGGAACTGCTTCAAGATCATCGTCAACAGTGGCATGAAGCGCATCCTGTTCGGCGAGTTCTACAGGGACGACAGAATCTTCAGCGTGGCGGAGCGGCTCAAGATCGATTTGGTGGACTTGTCTCGCGTGTTTCAGGAGGCGAACAAGTCCGTGACGGCATGAGAATGTCTTGCGAGTTGGCTCGGGATGAGCACCGAGGAATAGCAAGCCTCTCCGGGCTCGATCTGGGAGGTTACTTCGTTCCAGAGTTTGGTGCCCAATCCGAGAGCGCCGTCTCGAAGGGTTCCCGGCCGGCGCGGGAAATTCCCAAAAAAGCAGCGGAGAGAGCCGCCGAGGCAAGGAGCTCGTCGATACCGCTCCTGAGCGCTACCGGACCTGCGAGGGAGGAGACCAGGACAGGCAGGTTGGGCGCCAGGTCGCGGCTCTCGCGAGCCTCCATCTGTTTGAACGTGCTCAGGACTGGATCGAGCACGGAGTGCGCCAAGCCCGGGGCGGCACGCTCGAGATCCTGGACGAAGCTCTTCGCGGAAGCCCGAGGATCCTCCTCGAACCAGTAACGCGCGACGAGGCTCTCACCGCCTGGCGCGCCGCTGAGGAGCTGGCGGATCGCAGCGAGGGTACGTCGGGGAGCTCCGTTGAGTTTCCGGTTCTCGTGGTAGGCCGTCAGAATCCACTGTCGCAGAGGTGCCTCATCCAGCACGAACGTTGACGCCATGAGATCAAACCCCATCCCGGTGGTCACGCAGTCTCGCAGCGATCGATCGGTCGCTCTCCGGGCTGTAGCCTTGGAGAGGCAGGATCGAAGTATGAATCGCATCGAGGATCCACCCCGAATTGGGGAAGAAGAGGTCCTCCATTTCCGCAGCCGGGGTGATCCAGTTCTTCGCGCCCACCACGGTAACGGGGGCATCGAGGTGGTCGAACGCGAGCTCCTGGATGTTGGCGCTGATCGTGTGGAGAAAGCTGCCTCGTTCGCACGCGTCTGAGGCCAGGAGGATTCTCCCTGTCTTTCTCACTGACTCGATCACCGGGCCGTAATCGAAAGGCACAAGGCTGCGAGCGTCGATGATCTCGGTCGACAGCCCGAACTCCTTTTCCAGCCGATCCGCAGCCTCGACGGCGCGGTACAGGGTCGAGCCGATCGTCAGAATGGTCAGGTCCTTTCCTTGCCGCTTGACGTCCGGGAGCCCAATGGGAATGGTGTAATAGCCGTCAGGTACTTCCTTCTGAAACCACTCGGTGAAACCATAGACGCGCTGCGACTCGAAGAAAATGACGGGGTCGTTGCCCTTCAGGGCAGAGGCCATCAGGCCCTTGGCGTCATGGGGAGTCGCCGGGAAAACGACCTTGAGCCCGGGAATGTGCGCCACGAGCGAGCTCCAGTCCTGCGAGTGCTGGGCGCCGTACTTGCTTCCGACCGATACGCGGAGCACCACGGGCATCTTGAGCACACCGGCCGACATCGATTGCCACTTGGAGAGCTGATTGAAGATCTCGTCTCCGGCACGGCCCATGAAGTCGCAATACATGAGCTCGACCAGGGCGCGCCCGCCTTCCATGGCGTAACCGACGGCAGTGCCCACGATCGCAGCCTCCGAGATCGGCGAGTTGAAGAGCCGGTGGTAGGGGAGTGCCTCCGTCATGCCTCGGTAGACCGCGAAGGCACCGTCCCAATCACGATTCTCCTCTCCGTAGGCGATGAGACGATGGTCGTGATAAAAGTGATGGATAATGGCCTCGAAGAGGCCGTCGCGGAATGAGACGGCCCTGTTCTCCCCGAGTCTTTCTCCCGACTTCGGGTCGATTCCGGATCGGCTCTTTTTCGCGATGGATTGCACCCGGCTGTTCTCGGAGAGCGGCTTCAGAACCGCATTGTGCCCTATTCCGGGCAATTCAGCTTCGGGACGATGGGAGAACATCACGCGGGCAATTTCCTTGCCGGCGAGCCTCGGGGAGAGGTCGAGATCCACTGCGAGACGGCAGGCCTTGAGCATCTTCTGGCTTGCGTACTCCGATAAGTGGTCAAGCTCGGCCTCGGTAGCCGCATGAGCGGTGATAATCTGCGACCTGAACTCCCGAATGGGATCGACCTGCTTCCACATTTCCACCTCCTCACGGGTGCGGTAAGCGCTGGCGTCGCTGGGGGAGTGGCCGCTCTGGCGATAGGCAATGATTTCCAGAAGCACCGGGCCTTCGCCTGCGGCAATCACCTCGATCTTGCGTCGCATGGCATCGATGACGGCGAGCGGGTTGTTGCCGTCAACCGTCTCCGCGTGGAGGTTGAAGGGGTTGAGCCCGGCACCAATGGTCGCAAGGCGGTCGAAGCCCATCGTTTCGCCTCGGGTCTGACCCCCCATGCCGTAAAAGTTGTTCATGAAGGCGAAGATGACAGGTAGCCCGCCTCTGTATTCTGGCTCCCACAGGTTCCAGAGTTGTCCCATGGTGGCGAAGTTCATCGCCTCCCACACTGGGCCGCAACCCGTTGACGCGTCGCCGATGTTGGCGATGGAGATCCCGGGACGTTTTTGTGTTTTCTTGTAGAGGGCGGAGCCGACGGCGATGTCGGCGCTTCCACCGACAAGGGCATTATTTGGATAGATGCCCAGCGGTGGAAAAAATGCATGCATGGAGCCGCCGAGGCCCCGGTTGAAGCCGGTTGCCCGCCCAAAAACCTCGGCGAGAAGGCCATAGATCAGATAGTCAACGGCCAGCTCCTTCACGCTTGGGGCAGGGTCCTTTTCGACCACGCGGAGGATGTCACCACCCAGATACTCCTCCATGATTTTCTTGAGCTGCGACTCGCCCAGGCGGTGGATCGCGCTCAGCCCCTTCGCGATAATCTCGCCGTGGCTACGGTGGCTGCCGAAGAGGTGACTTTCAACCTCGAGCAAGAATGCTTCGCCGACGGCAGCCGCCTCCTGGCCAACGGAGAGATGCGCGGGGCCCTTGTGGTCGTAGGGGATTCCCTTGTAGCTCGAGAGCCGCTTGATCTCTCCCAGCATCTCCTCGAACTCGCGGATGAGAAGCATGTCGCGATAGATTCGTAAGGCATCTGCGGGGCTCAACCAGCCCCTACGGATTTCATCCGACAGGGTCTTCCTGTAGACGTTGACCGGGATTCTCCCAAGCTCGATTTCAGCATGCTTGCGGGCTTCATCGGGGACGATCGTCAGGCTCTTTACCATGGGGGGAGATCCTTGTGGGGTCGCAGTCTCCTCGCTTCACAAGATGGCGAGGAAAACTACGTAGTGTAGGGGGCCGGGGGAGGGCGGGCAATAGGCGGCTCACGGGGACAGGGGCCCCCTGGGAGGCGCTACCAGGACCTGTTATTGCGGCGTCGGCGAGGCCCTTGGTGTGCCGAGCAGCATCTCCGCAAACCGGTGGATATCGAGGACCAGAGGAACCCTCGGGTCGCTCGAGTTGATGGTCACTCGGCCCATGCTCAGATTCTCTGCAGCCTGGCGGGCAACGTAAATTTGTCCTCCCGCCGTCGAGAGCGCCTCGCTTCGCAGCTGCGTCAGAAGCGCTTCGGCCTTGTCGATGGCGAGCTTGCCATCTGCGATCTTTACCTGCGACTTTGCGTCGGCCTCCGCGCGGGTCTTCTTGGAGTACTGAAGCGCCTCGGACTGAATCGTGGCGACTTGAATGCCGTACTCTGCCCGGAGCATCTCGGTTTTCTTCTCCCACTCGGCAAGGCTCAGGGCCTCGGCCGCCGCGATCTCCTTCTCGATGGTGCCCGTGCGGAGCACTTCGACGAGCTTCAAGGTATCGGCCTGGTTGAGTCGGGCTTTCTGGGTGAAGAGTTGCTTTTGTTGGAGCTTGACCTCGTACTCGGGCGGGAATGCGACGCGCCGAATCAGGACCGCTTCGGCCCTCACATGGAACTGGTTGAGCTTCTGCTGGAGAACCTCCAGGGCCTTGGCGCTTGTGGCAAGGCGCTTGTCGAGGTCGATCAAGGCGTCGTTCGACATCTCCGGAAGCACCTCTCTGAGGACCGACTCTACCGTGGCTTTCACACGTTCCTGATAAAAAGACTTCAGTCCGTCCTCGACGAGCCTGTGCGCCTGGCCCTTGATGATCTGATAGGGCACGCTGATGTCGATCGTGACCACGTTGCCATCGCGGTTGCGGATCTCGAGGGCGGGGTAACGATCATGGACGGGCGTCGAGAGATCCTCGGGGCCAGCGTGCCTTGGGTAGAGACTTTTCGAGGTCTCCGTGGGTCGGACGCCCTGCCGTTCGTCCGCAGCCACGAACTCGAGAAAGTGGGTCGAGGCATCGAGCAAGTGCCACTTGTGGATTCCGGTAATTCCAAGGTGATACCCTGTTCCGCAGTCCTCGGGCACAATGCCGCCCGCCCAGATGTACTGCTTCACACCGTAGGTACGAACTGGGACGCGTTCGAACACGAGGATTGTGATTCCGGTGATGACCGCGACGGTAAACAAGAAAACAAAGATCCAGCGGGTGAGTCGATCCATGATGTGCCTCCTTGTTACTTTGCTTGCCGTTCCGTTGCCTGCGCGGCGGCTGCAGCCGCCGGCTCCACTTCGATGCGAGTGGGCGCGCCGCTGCGTTGATACGGTACGACGTCGATCTGGATCTGCGCAAGTTTTTGCGTCAGCGCCTCGACCACTACAATCTTGCCTTGCTTCGCAAGCGCATCCGTTTTGGCAAGGAGGCCTTGCGCTTCCTTCTGGTACTTGTCGGTCAGGCCTCTCGCCTCCTCGATCTTCGACAAACGCTCGGCCTCGGCCTCACCCGTCCTCTGGATCATGTAGGTGTCGGCCTCTCTGCGTAGCTTGATCACTTGAGCCTCGGCAGTCGTCTTTCCGGCGGCAAGAGTTCCCTTGAGCTCCGCGAACTCTTGCCCCTGCAAGCTTTCGATCTCTGCCAGTCGCTTCGCCTTTTCCTTTTCGAGCTGCAGCGCCTTCGCCTTCAGGCGCTCGACCTCCTGGTCAGCGAGCTTGCGATCCTCGATCGCCTTCTCGTAGTCGTCAGCAAACTTGGGCTTCGGAATCGTGATTTGCCTGACCTCGAGTCCATGCTCAGCGAGGGCCTGGTTCAAGCGCTCCTGAGCTTTCATGCTGGCGGTCGAGTAGTAGCTTGGGTTCGAGATCTCCTCGGGGTCGAACCTGCCAAACTCATCGCGGAGAATACTGCGGGCGAAGGACATGAGCCAGAATTTCTTGAAAGCGTCGCCTGTGCCGGAGTCCTGAAGCACCTCGATGGCCTTTGAGGGCAGAAGTTGGTACTGGATTTCGATCGTATCGAACCAAAAGTTGCTGCCGTCTCGAGCCCGCACAGTCAGCTCCCTTACATGGTCTGTTGCAACGTCTCCTTTGCCCTCCATACGGAACTTGTTGGGGCTCTTGTCGAGAGTGAAGACCTCCTCCACGAACGGGATGAAGATCTTGTTTCCTGGAATCAGGTCAACCTGAATGTTTTTGGTGACGTAGTTGACGATGACGGCGACCTGGTGGTCCTTGACTTCGACGATACCCTCGACCCCGAGGAGCCCAAGAGCCAGGAAGAAGAGCGCCAGGAGGCCCAGCGCGACGTATCTGAGTGCTTGTTGAGGCGATACTTGATAATCGGGGGGACGAGGTCTCATGAAAGGGTCTTTCTCCGTTTTGGCCTTCGCAAGGGGGGAGCCCGCGCACTGGCCTCTACCGTTGAGGCTATCGAGGCGGGGACTCTACACTTTCTTGAGCCAACATGAAAGGGGAAGAAATCATTCGATTCTCCTGGTGGCCCAGGTAGTTGCCGCGTTGCACACGATGGTTTGGGAGAAGAGACTTCGCTGCCCGGGAGTTCGCCCCTGAGCAGGGAGTCCGCCCGGTGTCGAAGCAGGTCGGCAAAGATATACTCCTCGCGAGGGAGGAACACCTCCCCCGCACCGGGCGACTGGCGGCGTCCCCTCCGGTCGCACGCTGCGCGCGCGCCTCGGGTCCAGGCTCTCGGCAGCCCCCCAGCTCTCGCTGGCGCCGGCTCCCTCCGAAGCTGATCGTGGCTGCGCGAGCTCGCCGCAAACCCTGCGTCGGCGACCGTTTCGCGGCTCCCCGCGGCCTCCGGCTGCCAGGGCTCCCGCCCTGGTCGCTCTGGCCCCTCTCCTCGGTGCTCGCCAAGCGCCGGGCGCCCCCAGCGCCGATGGCGGGTGAGCCCGGGTCGAGATGTTCCAATCAGGGCCGCGCGGAGTGTGGCGTTGGACCCGCTCGCCTCGTCTACCCGTGCAGTGGCCTCGATCCGTCCTGGAGCTCTCGAAGTAGAGTCTCATAGCGGCCATCCTTCTTCAGGTTGGCCAGATCGGGGTCCTCGATCATCTGTTCCAGCTTGTTGTAGCCCAGCTGGACGGCCCGAAAAAGCGCCTGGAATGCCGGATCGATGTGGCCCAGAAGGCTGTGAGTGCAGGCCAGGTTGTAATAATAGAGGGGCTCTTTGGGCTGAATCTCCACAAGCTTTTGGTCGATTTTCAAGCCCTTGTCCAGCTCGCCGTTTCGGGAATAGAGGTCGCCGAGTATCATGAGAACCTCGACGTTTTCTGGCTCCACCTGCGTAATGGCCTCATAAAGCCCCATCTCAAAATTTGCCTGGAGCTTGGTTGCGGTCTTTTCTGGAAGCCGGGCATCTTTCCAAGTCCAGGATTGACGTTTCATGAGTACGAACCTTGAGAATGTTTTCTCTTTACCCTTTGAGTAACGCCCTCTTCTCCAGGGCATCTATGACTGTTGGATTTTAGCATTGCCTGAGCAGCCCGGCAAACAGGACGGCGGTATCGCGTCCTTGACTCCATCCTACCTGACCTTAGCATAGCCCGTTTCTATTCTTGTCCCATTCGCACGCTTCTCCGAGGCTTCCAAAGTGCGCTTGATCCCGGTACTCTCAAGGAATTCCGTGCCCGAGCCGAGAGCCGCCACTGGCACTGTTGTGCCCATCGACAAGCTCTCCACCTCCTCCGACGGCGAGGTTCTGGGTTCAGGCGGTGCGCCCGAAGTGCCATGGGAGAAGCGTGTTTACTTCGAGGTCTTCGGTTGTCAGATGAACAAGCTCGACTCCGAGCTCATGGTGGGGGCGCTTGAGGAGGAGGGTTACCGCCTCACGGATGATGTCGAGGACGCCGGGGTTATTCTTTACAACACCTGCGCCGTGCGCGAGCAGGCGGAGAACCGTGTCTTCTCGAAGGTCGGGGCCTTGAAGCCGCTCAAGCGCAAGCGGCCCGATCTAGTGATCGGAGTCCTGGGCTGTAGCGCGCAAAACCACCGCGAGAAGATCTTTGCTCGCCTGCCGCAGGTTGGCATTGTCTGCGGCACGGGGGAATTTCTCCGCCTTCCAGAGCTCATCGAGACTGCCCGCAAGCAGGGCCGGGTGGCTGCGCTGAAGCTTGATCTCGAGACGACGCCGCGCTTCACCCGGACCAGGAACCTTGGGCCCAACCCGTTCAGCGCGTTCGTTTCGGTCATGCGTGGCTGCGATCAGGCCTGTACTTTCTGCGTCGTTCCGAAGACACGGGGCAAGGAGCTTAGCCGACCAGTCATCGAGATTGTGGACGAGGCTCGCTCGCTCGTCGACGGCGGTGTGCGGGAGATCACCCTTCTTGGACAGACGGTCAATTCCTATGGCAAGCGGCTCGCGAAGGGCCGTTCGATCGGGTTGCAACACGTACTCCACGAACTCAACAAGATCCGTGGGCTTGAGCGTATTCGCTTCATCACTTCGCACCCCCGTTTCATGAACTCCGAGCTGGTGGACGCCATGGCCGCCCTCGAGAAGGTCTGCGAATACCTTCATCTCCCGGTTCAGTCCGGTGCCGACAGCGTTCTCAAACGCATGCTTCGCACTTACACGATCGAGCAGTACAGAAGCGTCATCTCCCAGTGCCGAGAAAAAATTCACGGATTTGCCGTTGCGACAGATCTCATCGTGGGCTTCTGTGGTGAGACTGAGGACGAGTTCCAGGCGACGGTCCGCCTCATGGAGGAAATCAAGTTCCAGGGGTCCTTCGTATTTCGGTACTCGCAGAGGGAGGGCACCCGGGCCGCGGAGGACTACCGTGATGACGTACCCGAGGAGGTGAAGCGCGAAAGAAACCAGATACTCCTCAAGCTGCAGCAGAAAATTTCGGGTGAGATCAACACCGAACGGATCGGGTTGACCGAGGAGGTGCTCGTGGAAGGTCCGAGCAAGTTTGATGCGGCACGGCTGACCGGGCGTAACCGCGCAAACCAGATCGTCGTTTTCCCCGGTAAAGTCGACGAAAGCCTCGTAGGAAAGCTCGTCCCTGTCCTGATCCAGGAAGCGAAGCCGCTCGTCCTGGTGGGTGAGCGAGTGGGGCCGGGCCGTTGACGGAGGCCCATGCTGCCGTCTGACCCACACGCAGTGAAAGCCGCGAACTGGATGCGCGGGGCCTTGGTGCTTGCGAAGCTGGGCCTGGAAGGTGTGAGCCCGAATCCGCTCGTGGGCGCAGTGCTCGTCAAGGGTCGCGAGATCATTGGCTCCGGTTTTCACAAGCGTTTCGGCGGCGCTCATGCCGAGGTGGAGGCCCTCCTTGATGCACGGCGGCGAGGAGAGCCCCTCAAGGGCGCCACGCTCTACGTGACTCTCGAGCCCTGTGGCCACCACGGCAAGACGCCCCCTTGCGCCCAGGCGATCATCGAGGCCGGTGTGGCGTGTGTCGTCTATGCGGTGCGAGACCCCAACCCGCTCACGCGGGGCGTGGGACCGCGAATGTTGCGGCGCGCAGGAATCTCTGTCAGGGAAGGAGTGCTCGGAGAGGAATGCACGCACCTGAACGCTCCCTTCTTTCACTGGATCAAGACTCGCACTCCGTGGGTGATTCTCAAGTGGGCGATGACTCTCGATGGCCGTACGGCGGCGCCGGGGGGAGAGTCAAAGTGGATCACGGGCAAGGCCGCTCGCGCTCGTGCCCATGCCTTGAGGCGGCGCGTTGATGCTGTCCTGGTTGGGACGGGCACAGTGCTCAAGGACGATCCGTTGCTTTCGCCTCGCCCGGCGCGCGGTCGAAAGCCGCTGCGGGTCTTCCTTGACCGACGGGGACTCCTACCGCTTCACCTCCAGCTTCTCAAGGAATCCCCAGGGGATGTGGGGCCCCGGCTCTGCGTCACCTCGAGCCGGCTCCCGCCGAGGAGGGCAGCATTCCTTCGTTCCCGTGGGGTTGAGTCCATCGTGGTGCCGGAGAGGGAGGGAGCACTGGACCTCGAGGAGCTTCTCCTTGAGCTTGGGGCTCGCGGCGTGTCTCAGATGCTCGTGGAAGGTGGCGCGTCGCTCCATGGTAGCTTTCTCAGGCGAGGTCTCGCGCATGAAGTCGCGGCCTTCATCGCGCCCCGCCTCCTCGGAACGAAAGGGGCCTTGCCGGCTATTGATGGCGCCGGGATTAGCAGGATCGCTGACACTCCATGGCTCGAGAACATGGGAATCGAGCAGCTCGGCGCGGACGTGCTGATTTCTGGGCGGTTACGCCCCGCCTCTTCCCGGCGTCCTACGAAAGGATATTCACTCTCGGTGCGGGATCCCTGATGCTTGCTCGAATGACCGTCCCGCCAGAGGAGCTCCAGGAACGGTAGACTTGATGGAACCTGAGGCCGAGATTGTGTTGGGTCTTCCAATGTAGACGGGGAGAATTTGAATGCTATTTGGAAAAACCATCTTGCCATGGGCGTGCCTGCCTCTCATTGCAGGCTTCTCATTGCCCCCTCTACAAGCTTCCTTCCGCTGGATCGACGAATCGGAGAGCGGACGATTGCTCACGTTTGAGGAGAGCTTCGAGGGCGAGCTCCATATCCGAATCGACGAGCAGTTCGTCGACGATTACCCTGGATTTTCCGTGGAAGACGCGCCTCTGGCCGGGGTTGACGTCACCATTCGAATCGATCGCACATCCGCAAAATTGTCGCCTGCCGTCTGGAAGCAGGCTTCAGGATGGAGCCCCATTGACGTGCTTGAAAGTGCGAGCGGTTTTGCCTTCCACGTCCGCGTGCAAGGCGCGCGCACTGTTCTGCGTTTGTGGGGCGACAAGGACGAGGCTGGTAGCCTTGCTCGGGGCCACGGAGGCGACGCTCCCGGATTTCGGTCCCTGAGCCAGTGCGTGGATGCCTGCTATGCTCCGGAAAACCCCTTTTGCTACGACTTCAGACGTATTCGTTGCCACGTCAATTTCGTCGCACGCCAGCCGCATGTCCGAGTTGGCCTGCTCGGATGGACCCAGCCGTGCTCTGGCGAGGAATCGACGCATTGGCCCCGAGAGATCTACAAGCTGCGGATCACGAATGAAAGCGTTCCTCTCAACAAGAAGGTGCGCATCTTGCTCACAAGTCGGGCCCATGGCGGGGAACGGCTGGCCAGCTTCATAGTTGAAGGAATCATCGACTACGCCCTCGGGCTTCCTGTTGTGGGCGAGGGTGGGCTCCTGTCCCCTGTCCCGCCCAGGCCTGCGGACCTGCTCGAGAAGCTCGATATCCTCGTCTACCCTTGCCTCAACCCGGATGGCTCATCGGATTTGGACGGTGACGGCCTCGCCGATTTTGACCGACTCAAGTGTGGGATCGATATGAACCGACGGTGGGGGACGCCTGCGGAAGCTACAGAGGCCCGAGAAGTGTACCTTGTTCACCAGGACATCCTCGCCGAGGCGAAGCTGCAGCCATTTCGGTACCACCGCGACTTCCACGGTTGGGGCCGCTCTGTCCAGGGTGGTATACGGCACGGCGTTGGAGCCTGGGTGGATGGCTTGGGCTTCGAGGCGATCCACGTAAGTGAGCAATACTTTGAGCAGGAGTCCTCGGTCCTCGAAGCCGAACACGCGGTTATCCCGTACCGGAATCCAGGCAACTATCTGGTGGGGACGCCTGGGGACCCGCCCACGCCTGGGACTGCCAGATTCGCACTGTACCGGGAGCTGTCCGAGACGGGGCTCATCTCGAACACAAGCGAGTCCTCATGGATCAGAGAAAACGGAAAGACTCTCTCCGATCCGAGCTATCTGAGTGGTGACGACTTGCGCCTGGAGGGCGCATGGCTGCTGCACGCCTGGTATCACAGGCTCCCGAGCCTGGGTGATCCGCCGAAGTTCCAATACTTGCGCGGGGATTCGAACGCCGACGGCAAAGTAAACCTCTCGGACGTCGTGGAAATACTTTCGTACCTGTTTCGCGGCAGTCTTCTTTATTGTCGTGAGCCAGCAGACTTGGACGAGAATGGAGAGGTCTTGCTGAGCGACGCGGTGTATCTGATTGCGTTCGCATTCCTCGGAGGCCCAACGCCGCCCGCGCCCTACCCGGTGTGCGCGGAGTCCCCGAATGGCAATCCGGGTGACTGCACCACGCGCCCGTCGTCCTGTCTCTAGCGGAGGGATCCAGGTTGGGCTCCCGGGGTAGGTTTCAAGCGTGCTACGCGCAAGGGCTCTGTGCCGCGGAAATGGGGGCGTCTACCCCTCCTTGAGCTTCTTGTAGCAGGACCTGCAAAATACCTCTCGGCCCTCGCGCGGCTCGAAAGGAACGGTCGTGGGGACTCCGCAAGCGGCGCAAACCGCATCGAAACTTGGTCTTGGACCTTTAAACCCACCGCCCTGGCCACCAGCATACCCCCCGCCGGCAGGCCTGGGAGCGCGATCCCCATGGCCACCGCCTCCGCCGCTGCGGGGGGGACCTGCGCCTCCGCCCCCGCGGCGTGGACCGCCGCCGCCCCCGAAACTTCCCCGTCGTCCGCCGCCGCCTTCCCTGCGCGGTGGTGCCTGCGCGGACTTGGTCTTGCGTACCTCGCGGCACTCGCGACACCGCTTGGGATCGGCCGTGAACCCCCGCTCTGCGTAGCGCTTCTGGTCTTCCACCGTGTGAGCGAACTCCTTGCCACAATCCTCACACAGGATCATCTTGTCCTCGAAATCCATTATTACTCCGTAAGAGAGGCGGGACACATCGGCGAACCTGTGGCCCTTGATGGCGCTACTTTGTAGATCGGGCGACCCCGGCCTCCGGCAGGCATCGGGGGGATCCGAACCGTCAATACGCCCGATACAGCAGCCGCAAGGAGGGCTGAAGTCAACCTTTTTTGTGTTCGGAGTGGTTTTTTTGTGCACGCTCCAGGACGGGTCTGAACCCTCCAGTGGCGATTGAAGGAAGACAGGAAATTCTTTCCGCATCGGTACATGGATTGTCTTGCCGGGGCTCTTGAGCGGCTGAAAGTGGCACCTTCGGTGGGCGTTGTCACGATTGCCAAGCTTGCCAGGGGAAGGCCCCACGACAGCCGCGGCTCGGAGCATTTGGTCTCGGAGCTTGCGATAAAGTCGTGACAGTTGGCCTCTCTCCTGTTTTCATGTTCTTCCCATGGACTCGGCGCGCTTTCGAGATGTAACCTCTCGCTATCGACAGCTTCGTATTGCGGTCGTTGGCGACTTCTTCCTCGACCGGTACTTTGATATTGATCCAGCCAAGGCCGAAACCTCTCTCGAGACGGGCCTCACAGTCCACAACATCGTGCGAGTACGCTGCCAGCCCGGTGCAGCGGGCACGATTCTCAACAACTTGGTCGCTCTGGGGGTCGGCAAGATTTACCCCGTGGGTTCCTGCGGCGAGGATGGAGAAGGCTGGGAGCTCTTGAAGGCCCTGGGAGCCAGGGACGGTGTAGAGCTTGCCCACTTTGTCCAGAGTCCGGAGATCAGGACCTGCACTTACACGAAGCCCCTCCTTTGCGAGCCCGGCAAGCCTCCAGTCGAGCTGAATCGGCTCGACATCAAGAACTGGCAGCCCACAGCGCATGGGATTCAGGAGGCGCTGTGCAAGGCGGTCGAAAAGTTGCTCCCCGAGGTTAACGCGACGATTGTCCTCGACCAGGTTGAAGTCGCCGAGACCGGGGTGGTGACGAGGCGTCTGTTGAGGGCGATTGAGGAGTGCATCCCACGTGTGCCTTCGCTTCCCATCATAGCGGATAGCCGCCGGGGACTCCGGGGCTTCCCACCGGTGATCTTGAAAATGAACGCCCGTGAGCTCAGTGCGCTGACGGGTATGTCCGGGGACGCGCCCCTGGTGGATATAGAGCAGTACGCAGCGAATCTGGCGAGGGCAAAGGGCCGCGCAGTCATCGTGACCCTCGCGGAGAGAGGTATGGTTGGCGTGGGCCCCGACGGCACCCTGGCGCGGTGCCCTGCCTACCCTGTGAGGGGCGAGATTGATATTGTCGGCGCTGGTGATGCTGTCACCGCAAACTTGGCTGTGTCCCTGGCCGCTGGCGCGACGATCGGCGAAGCCATCGACCTTGCGAGCGCCGCGGCTTCGATCGTCATCCACCAACTCGGCACGACTGGAACCGCCAGCGTCAAGGAGATCGGACAGCTCCTTTCGATTGTTTGACGTCAGCTTCGGAGCAAGGCGTCGGGCAGAGTTAGCACCAACGCCTTGATCTCATCTCTCACTCGGCGGTAGTGTCCGAGCACCTCTTGCGGTGATCTTGCATTCCTGGCCAGTGCCGGTGGGTCGTCGAAGCTCACGTGCATCAATTTCGGATGGCCCGAGAAGGCAAGGCAGTGATCGTTTGCGCGACCGCACACCCTTACGACGTGGTCGAAGTTAATGTCCTTGAGCGATCCAAGGACTTTTGACTGATGGTGGGCAATGTCGACACCCGCCTCCGCCATGACCTGGACCGCGTTTGGGTTCAGCCCGTGGGCCTCGATGCCCGCCGAGTAGGCTTCGATGACGTCGCCCAGGAGCGAGCGGGTCCAACCCTCGGCCATTTGACTGCGGCAAGAGTTCCCAGTGCAGAGGAAAAGTACTCTGAGCTTTTGCTGTGAAGCCCGCATGGTGGGTCTTGTACCTGTAAGCCGCTTCGACTGCATCCAGAGGCTGTCTTGACGCGAGCCTGGTTCGCAAGCACGGCAACCTACTCTGGTGAGGAGCGCGCCGGCAAACGATTATTCTGGATCGAGTTGACGGGGGTCCTCTCCTAATTTACTGGTCCAATAGTGACTCTCAGAAATGCGATGGCCTTCATCAAGCTTTCGGCGTCGCGGCTTGAGTCCTCGGTCGAAGGGTCGCGATCCATCGCGTCCCCTGAAGCAAAGATGGAGGCGTCGATCCCCGCCGTGTTGAGAGCGCGCACGAGGGCCTCGGCACGAAGCTTCTCGAGGCCTCGCGGTGTCGAGTCGGGAGAGTCGGGGGCCTTGGTCGCCAGGACCGAGATTCTGAGCCTTCTGTCCAGGGCCAGGGTTGTCCTGGCGAGCTGGTCGATCTTGAGCACGGTGGGGCTGAGCATTTCCCTCGACCCGGCGGAGAGATCCGCGGTGCCACCCTCGAAGGCGAATTGGAGACGCTCAAGGGCAACCTTCAGCTCATTCATGCGGTGCTCGTCCAGATTGATCAGGTTGGGGTGAGCGAAGGCCTTCACCTCGGGAAGCAACGAGACAAGCCGCCCGGCGTCTGCGATCCAGTCGTGCGGAGCGGAGCCCGAGGCGTGGAGCACGCCGTCCTTTACCGAAAGATTGACGCTGGAGGGTGGCTTGAGAATCGATCTTACTCTTGAGAGCAGCTCTGGATCATTCGAGGCAACGCAAAGGCCAGAGGTCCGGACCTCGGTCACGCCCGGGACCGCCGCCGCTATCATTTCCGCCCTCGCGATCCAGGCTGCCGGGGCGAGTCCGGAGAGGCTCAAAGCACCCCTCTCGAGCTTCAAGTCAACGCCTGCTGGAGGCTTCAGTAAGGCCTGGGCCCTGGCCTCGACGATCTCGGGAGCCAGTGAACAATAGGGCTCGAGGCGCAGCTCGATCTCACCGGGCGGCAGACCTCGATGCGCCGCGATCGACAGGGGATCGACGGCGAGCGGGTCTCTCAGGCCACGCAGCCGATGCTTTCCCGAATGGCGATCCACCTCGGTCACCTGGATGCCCGGCGTCGAGCGAAGCTCGTCGAACAGTGAGTTCCACTTGGAGCTAGATCGCCAGGAAAAGAATGCCCAGATGACGACCATCAAGCCGACGACAGCCAGCACCTCCGGCCCCATGGCGCTGCTCTTGTTTTTCCTCGCATTGGACCTTTGCACCTCCACCAAGCATTCCTGAAGGTGCCGCCGGCAGCTCTCGAGGGGCGCTGTCTCCCCCGAGAAGCCATAAAGCTCCTGCCCCGTCTCGGCGTGTACAGCGTCGAGCGCTGCCTTGAGGGTGTCGCGCAATTCGACGGGAGGTTTTCCGCGGATCACGGCCGCAAGGACGGCGCTGGGGCCGGTTTCGACCCATACCGTCAGCTCACCCAATTCGAGTGTGTTCGGGGAGTCTTCGTAGGAGCTGTGGTGGGCGCTCTTGACGAAGTCCTGGATTGTATTGAGGATTCCCGGGGCCACCGAGTCATTCCCCGGGATCGTGGCCGGTACTGTGGCCTGCTGGAGGAGGAAACCGCTGGGGCGGTGGAACAGAAAAACCTCTTCGACTCGATAAACGAGGGTGTGGCGAAACACGACTTCTGCGAAGGGTTTGCCGGTCCTGAAGGCCTCGAGACGCCACTTCAGAGCTTGTGGCGAGAGATTGTTCTCCAGTGTCTTGTTGAACCACTGAATCAGCTTCGCAAGCTTTTCCGAGATCGCACGCCCGATCGCGGGGCCCATGATGGGAAAGATTGCCTCGGTGATGAGCTTCGGGTCCTGGCGCACTGCGATCCCGAGTGACTCCCGAACGGTAGGGCTCAGTGCCTGGGAGAGTTGACCGTCCTTCCTTGACCTAAAAAGGACAGCCTCCGCAAGCACATCGCTCACTTGCTCGGCCTCGACCCGGATCGGATCGAGCCGCCTCTCAAGGGCGCCGATTCTCCTCTGCTCCTCTCCTACTAGTAGGCGGCGAAGCTCGTCGAGCCCTGCCCTTGCCGGGTCAACGGACGGGTGGCCTGGCTTGAAGGCCGGGGATGCCTGGGCTCGAAGTGGGGTTTTTGTCTCCATGGTTCTTTCTCGTTTTTTCCTTACGGGTTTACTCGCGCCATATCTGATCCGCCGCCTTCGCTGCTGAGGCGTGACGCCAGATGAGTGAAGAGCTCCGCGAGACTTGAACGGTCCACCTTGGCCTTGCGGAGGCCGTTTTCTGCGCGTTCGAGGGCTGATTGCTGTTCGGCGACCTGAGCTATCAGGTCTGTATGCAGGCCCTTGAGACTCTCGGCGCTTCGCGCCGCGAGTTGCTGATGCGATTCTCGAAGCTCGTCCCCGAGCGCCGTGAGGGCTCGGTCGGTCTCGGATTTCTGTGCCGCAAGCAAGGAACGGAGGTGATTGCTGAGCTGCAAGACCGATTGCTCGAAATCTACTCGCAGGTGGCCACTGGCCAATCGAAGGCTGTCTTCGAGCTGGCCCAACGATCGGCTCAACTCGTCCTTCAAGGATTCGAGCGCCTGCTTGAAGTCAGCGCCAAGCGACTGCGCTCGAACATCCCAGCGGCCCTCGGCATCCCTCAGAGCGCTCGTGAGCGAATCGGTCAGCTGCAGTTGGCTGGATGCGTTGGCCTCGATCTGAACACGAAGAGAGTCGATCTGGGACTTCTGGGCTCGCTCGAGCGCCTCGATCCGGCGAACCAACTCTGCGCGAACGCTCTGAGACTCCTCGGTGAGGCGGCTCGACAGTCGCGATAGCTGCTCCGCTCTTTCCTTTTGTTGTTGGCCAAAGAGGATCTCGCGTATTTTTTCAAGACTGGCATCCTCTTGCCCGTTGGGGGCTGTGTTTTCAAGCTCGGTGGTGTCTATTCTGTTCATTTCTTGCTGTTTCATTTGGGTTTCATGTCCGAGAAGTGAGGCACTGTACCCTTCCCGGAACATGGGGGCAAGGGAGCCCGGCAGCGCTCCAGACAAATCGAAAGTTCGCTCGGGCCCAGCCCGAGGGCTCTTTCGGCGGCGAGAGGTGGCGCGTCAGGCCGGCTGATCCGGAGGGGCGGGGCGCCCCAGAGCCTACCGCTTCAGCAAGCGGCTTGCCTTCCTCAAGAATCGCTGCTCCCCACGGCTCAAGCTCTTCATGCCGTGCTCGTGGATCTTGACGAGGAGCAGGTCGAGTTGCTCCCTTACCGCAGCGTCCCGCTGCGCTCTTTGACTCCGAGCCTTCTTTCGAAATCGTTCGCGCACGGACCCCAGAAGGGAGGCCCGCTCCTTGCGCGTTGCGGTACGCTCGAGGCTCGTGTAACCACCCGAGAAGTCGTAGCCAAAGATGCCCCCTTCCTCCTCCTCGCCGCTCTGGAGGCGATGAAGCAGGCCCCTGGAGAAAAGCAGGTGGGTTACCGCCATGAGAAGGAGCCCAAAGGAGAGACGGGAGAGGAGTGGGTGCGTTTGCTTGAAATCGAGGTCCACGAAGCCGATGGCCGCAATCAGGAGGCCGGTGATGAGTCCGAAAACGGCGCACACCTGGCTCACCTTTACTGTGATGTAGGTCGCCTGGCCCATGCTCTCGATCCTCCCCCAGAGCCATGCCTGGATCATTCGGCCACCATCGAGCGGATAGCAAGGCAGCAGGTTCAAGATGAGCAGGAAGACATTCCAGAGAAACAAGTACTGGCAAAAGGAACGGACGATCGGGAAAGTTGCGGAGTCTGCGACCGTGGGAAGAAGGCTCCAACCGGAAATGGCGCTGACGAGCCCTGTCCCAACACAGAGGATGATGTTCGCCAGGGGACCGCCCGCGGCGCTCAGGAACTGGGCTCGTGGCTCCAGCGGGGCTTTGCAGAACCCGAGGCCACCGAGGGGCCAGAGCACGAGGCGCTCCGCGCCGCCGCCGAGCTTGAAGCTCAGGTAGCAATGCCCCAGCTCGTGATGGACAACGGCAAGGAGTAGCGCCAGGGAGCTGATCAGCCACTGGCGAGCAGGAAAAGGAATCGCGGGGCGTAAGAGGAAGGCGGAGAACAGCTCTCCCACGAGCACGAGCATCAGCGTCCAGTGGAGCCAGACCTCGATGCCCCGGATCTTTCCTACCTTGACCCCCATGTGTTTCAGTCGGCCATCCTCGAAATTCATGCGAACACTTTCAACGCCACGCCCGTTCCAAATTACGGCTCGGCCAAGAATCGCCTCAGTCTTTCGATGGCCTTCGCCAGATTCTCAAGGCTGTTGGCGTAGGACAATCGTAAGAACCCTTCGCCTCCCTGGCCAAAAGAATTCCCGGGGAGAGTCGCAACTCCAGCCTCATCGAGCAGCCGTTGTGCAAGGACGGAGGAGGTCATGCCGGTTCCGGTCACATTTGGAAAAGCGTAGAAAGCTCCGGCGGGCGTCACGCAGCGGACTCCGGGCAAGCGGTTTAGCTCGGCCACGATGAAGTCACGGCGCCGACGAAACTCCTCGACCATGGTGCTCACACAGCCCTGGGATCCCCGGATTGCCTCGAGCGCGCCGTATTGGCTGAAGGTGGCGGCGCACGAGATCAAGTTGACGTTATAAAGCTCGAAGGATTCGAAAAATTGGGGCGGCACAATCGCGTAGCCGAGCCGCCAGCCCGTCATGGAGTAGGTCTTCGAGAACCCGTCGAGCAGGATCGTTCGTTCCGCCATACCGGGCAACTTGACAATGCTGTGATGAGTGCCCTCGTACAGGAAGTTCAGGTAGACCTCGTCGGACAGGACGGCGAAGTCATTCCGTACGGCTTCCGCTGCGATCACCTTCAGGTCCTCCTCAAGCAGCACCCCACCCGTTGGGTTTTGGGGTGAGTTGAGGATTACGAGTCGAGTTCGAGGTGTGACGAGACCGCGAAACTCATCGGGGTCGAATCGAAAGCCCTTCTCCTCGCGAAGGCGGAGCGGCACGGGCATGGCGCCGGAATGAGCGATCACCGATCGGTACATCGGGAAGCCCGGGTCGGGGTAGATGACCTCGTCGCCTTCGCCTGCGAGTGTATGAACGGAGTAGAAGATTGCAGGCTTGGCCCCCGGCATGACGAGCACTGTCTTTGGATCGAAATGGACACCTCTGCGGCCTCCAGCGTCCTCTGCGATGGCCTCGCGCAGTGCGGGCAGGCCGGGCGTGGGTCCATAGCCTGTCTTGCCCTCGCGCAGGGCGCGTGAAGCAGCCTCACAGATTGGGGTGGGCGTCGCGAAATCGGGTTGGCCGATCTCGAGGTGGACGATGTCCTTGCCGGAACGCTCGAGTTCCTGGGCCCGGGCGAGAACTCGGAAAGCGCTCTCTGTCTCGAGCCTCCTTGTGCGGGGATGTGGGTGCATGGCGCGGAGCATAGCAGAGGGGAAGCGGGAAGGGGAAGACGAGAGAATGGCGCAATATTCAAGATCCGTAGGGAGCATCGGAGCTTTCGCCGAGGTACACTCCTTTTTCCATGACTTTCGCCACTCTGCCGTCGGCACGATTCGCCCCGATCCCGCTGGGGCCCGAAATTCGCATCTGGCCTCCCGTGGTGCTCGCTCCAATGGCGGGTGTGACCAACTACCCCTATCGGAAGATTTGCAAGGATTACGGCGCGGGGCTCTGTGTGAGTGAGATGGTCAGTTCACGCGGAATTCTCGAAGGGCACGATCGCACCTGGAAGCTCGCGCAATTCGGTTTGGGGGAGCGTCCGAGGTCGATTCAGATCTTCGGCTGCGACCCCATTGCCATGGGCGAGTCGGCGACTCGGCTTCGCGAGGAGCTTGACATTGATCATATCGACATCAACTTCGGCTGCCCCGTTCCCAAGATCACACGCAAGGGCATGGGCGCGGCAGCGGTGGTGGACTCGCAGAACTTCCGGAAGGTTGTCCGGGCCGTCGTGAGGGCGGCGGAACCCGTCCCGGTCACGATCAAGGTGCGCATCGGCATGAGCGATGACCTCATTACCTTTCGCGAGGCGGGTCGAGTGGCCGAGGGCGAAGGGTGCGCTTACATCGCCCTCCATGGTAGGACAGCGAAGCAAATGTATTCGGGCAAGGCTCGCTGGGAATTCATCCGGGAGCTCAAGGAGCTCGTGAAGATTCCTGTGCTCGGCAACGGCGACATCTTCGAAGCGCCCGACGCCCTTCGCATGATTCGGGATACAGGCTGCGATGGCGTAGTGATTGGACGGGGTTGCCTTGGCAACCCGTGGCTCTTCCGCAATCTGAAGCGGCTGTTCGACGGAACCGGAGAAGCCAACAGGCCGCCGATTGAGGAGCTTGTCGGAGTGATGCGGGAGCACTTCCGCCTACTCGTTTCGCACTACTCGCAGACGCCAAGGTCAGCGGCACTCATGATGCGAAAATTTGGGACGTGGTACGTCCGTGGGCTCCAGGGCGCCGCGATGCTTCGCACACGTTTTCAGGCCATCGAGGTCGAGGAGGACCTTGAACGCATCCTCGAGGAAGTTCTATGTCTCGGCTATGAGTCAGGGTTCCGCGATCCAAACGAGGGGACTCGGGATCTGCGTCTGAACGAATGAGACCCAACCCTTGCTCCTCGTACCGCCCACCGTGAGTTGGCGCCTGAAAATGCAGCCCCTGGGCGGTGCTCGCCAAGTGGAGTGTGAGGGGGCGGCGTGGCCCCCTTTGAAGGGTACCGCGCGCCTCCAGGAGATTTCAGGCACCTATTTGTGGTGCGTGCCGACCTTCAGGTAATCAAGGATTGTGTCCGACTCCGAGAAGTCTCTGGCCAGCAAGTGCGCTCCGGCGCGGAAAAGCCGATCACGCTTGTCGTCGTTCATGTGGTAGCGGTTGGTCTCGGGCGTGTAGACCCCGAGTGCCACGGCGTCGACGTCGCGACCGTTTTGAATTTCGACGTAGCCGTCTCCGACCACGAGAAGCGCCGCTCCCTCGAGCTTGTGATCCTCGAGAACCTTGCGAATGACCTTCTCCTTTGAGAAGTCCTTGTAGTTGGGCAGGGCACCGTGGATGCCGCCTTCAAAGTACTTTTCGAGGTCGAGAAGCTTCGACTCCTCCTTCACGAACTCAACATCCGTGCCGCTGGCGAGATAGCAGCGGACCCCGCTTCGACACAGACGTTCCAGGAAGCCACGGGCGCCCTTGACGACAAAGTCATCCTTGTCTGAAGCGCCACTCTTCAATGCCAGGAATCGCTCCTCGATGCCTGCGGCGATTCGCCGGTTGTACTCGAGTTTGTACTCGGCAGCTTTCAGTGGCGTGCCGCCGCGCTTCTCGACCTCCTCTACCAGGCGGAGCATCTGGTAGATCGTCTGCTTGCCCGTAAGGTGGTCGACAAAGTCAATGACGACCTTCTCGATCTCCTCCCGACTTTCATGACGGGGGCAAGATTCCAACACCTCGACCATCATGGGCACCATGAAGTCCTGCCACCCATCGCGGAAGTAGCTCAGCGTGCCATCGAAGTCGAGAATGGCGTGCTGGATCTTGCCCCGGGCGGGTTGACTGACGATCTCCACTGCGGTGCCGGGGATCCTCGGGAATCTATTCACGATGGTTGTCACTTGGCGCCGGCAGCCTGCTTGGTGGCTTGAATCGCCTTGTCGTAGTCCGGCTCCTGCGCGATCTCGGGAACGATCTGCACATAGGTGATCTTGTCGTTCGCGTCGATGACGAAGATCGCACGAGCATGAATTCGTAGGTCCTTGATGAGGATACCGTAGTTCTGGGCAAAGCTGAGCTTGCGGTGGTCCGAGAGAGTGGTGACTTGTACCTGCTCCGCGCCGCACCATCGTTTCTGGGCAAAGGGAAGGTCGGCCGAGATGGTGTAGAACTGCACGTTGGGCGGAAGCTTGGCGATCTCCTGGCCGAACTTCTTCGTCTCGATTGCGCAGACGGGCGTATCAAGGGACGGCACGGCCGCGATGAGTCGCACCTTGCCCTTGGACGATGCCAGCGTGATCGTCTCGAGCGTTTGATTGATCACCTCGAAGTCCGGCGCGGCGTCTCCTGCTTTCAAAGCGGGGCCCACGAGCGTCTTGGGGTTGCCCTTCATGGTGATGACGCCGTTACGTTCCTGCGACATGGGGATGTTTCCTTTCTATCTACCTTGGCTTTCGTACGAGACCTGCCCGGGCCGAAGCTGGCATGTTACCGAGCTCCGCTGACGGGTACAATAGTTTGCTTTCCTGGCCACTGATTGAGAGACGTCCAGAGACGTCCAGAGACGAACCAGAGGACTTCCAATGACGATCGAAGCCATCGCTCAAAGAGCTCGCAAGGCTGCCTGGGAGCTCGCTGCGCTTGACACCGAGACGAAGAATCGAGCTCTCCGGGCGGTCCGGGCAGCCCTGGAGCGATCCCGTGTCGAGATTTCCCGTGCCAACGCCGCAGACAAGCGCGATGCCGAGATTCTTGTGGACTCGGGCCAGCTCTCGAAGGCGCTCGCAAAACGACTCGATATTGAGGGCGGGAAGTTCGATGGCATTCTCTCCGGCGTCGATGATGTGATCCGCCTTGCTGACCCGGTGGGGCAGGTTGGCTACGCCATGCGGCTCGATCATGGCCTTGATCTCTACCGCGTCTCGTGTCCCATCGGCGTACTCGGAGTGATTTTTGAGGCGCGACCCGATGCCGCCGTGCAGATCAGCACGCTCGCCCTGAAGTCTGCAAACGCAGTCATTCTCAAGGGCGGACGGGAGGCGGAGCGGTCCAATCGTGCCCTCGTCGAGGCGATCCAGCGGGGAATTGCCGAAGTGCCAGGCGTGCCTCCGGGTGCGGTGCAGCTCATCTCCACCCGGGAGGAAGTGCGAGAGATGCTCGCGCTCGACGAGTGGATCGATCTGATCATTCCTCGCGGATCCAACGAGCTCGTACGGTCCATCAAGGACTCGACGCGAATTCCTGTCCTCGGGCATGCCGACGGCATCTGCGCCGTCTACATTGATCGAGCGGCCGACGCCGAGCGGGCGGCGGCGGTGGTGGTCGATTCCAAGGCGCAGTATCCGGCCGTCTGCAACGCCACCGAGACTCTCCTCGTGCACCGTGAAGCCCTCTCGAGGGTCCTTCCTGAGCTGGGCAGACGGCTGCGTGAGGCCGGAGTGGAGCTCCGGGCTGACGCCGATTCCTTGCCCCACCTGCCGGGTGCGATACCGTCCACCGAGGAAGACTATGGAACGGAGTTCCTGGATCTCATCCTCGCCGTCAAGACGGTCGGCTCGGTGGAGGAGGCGATCGACCACATCAACCGGCACGGCTCGCACCACACCGACGCGATTGTGACCGAGGATGCGAAAGTCGCTGAGCTATTCCTCTCGCGAGTTGACTCCGCAAGTGTTTTCCACAACGCCTCGACGCGCTTCGCAGACGGCTTCCGCTACGGCCTCGGCGCCGAGGTTGGCGTTAGCACCAACAAGACACACGCCCGCGGTCCGGTGGGTCTTGATGGCCTGGTCATCTACAAGTATCGGCTCTACGGGCACGGCCAGTGCGTCGCGCAGTACGCACCTGGTAAGCGCAAGTTCCTCCACGAGCGAATCGAGGCAGCAACGCCGCCGTCCCCCCAGGCTCCGAATGAGATCTCCCCTTCTCGGCCCTGAGTGCCGCCGCTCCTGGGTGCCTGGATCCAGGTCTTGGTCAGAGCCGGAGCAAGAATCGCTCTGGCGCTGGTTTTCCTTGCTTGCGGGGAGACAGGCCCTCCCCCGCGAGGAGTGATCTCTCACGGTCAAGCTTGACCCCGCGGACCGACTCGTTCATACTCCCCCCTTCTTTTGCGGAATCAAGCGCCACTTCGGCCCAGCAAGGGCGTGCGGTGCACCTTTCCGGTCAATGCCCTGGAGCGAGCCTAGGAGCCAGCTACTATCATGGCGGTACCTGTTTCCCAGATGTGGACCGTAGCGAGCTACGTCCTTCGGAAGAAAATCTCGGGCGAGAAGCGATATCCTCTGGTCCTCATGCTGGAGCC
>SXIK01000037.1 GCA_005772855.1 Planctomycetia bacterium
GACCGACTTCCACACGGGCACCGCCTGTCTTGAGATCAACGCCTCGGGCAAGGGGGACACGCTCGTCAACCGCATCGAAACGGATACAAAGCCGAATCTGACGAGCGGAGCCTACGATGTTTCTCTCTGGGCTCGCTGGCGTCGGGGCGGGAGCCTTCTTCTGGTCCACGGCGACTATGTAGCCGGCAACAGCATGGCGGCGGCCTTCTCACTTACGGTGCCCTGGAATCTCGGAACCCCCGGCGCCGAAAATAGCGTCCGTAAGCGGCTCAGGCTTGCCACGGGAAGCGGAAACCAGGGCCCGGTCATTGACCGCGTGCGCCACAACCCCATTGTGCCGCTTCCCAATATGCCCGTCACCATCACGGCCCGGGCGCAGGACTCCCTTGGCGTGGCGAGCGTTCAGGTCTACTACCGGGACACAAGCGCACTTGGGGATTTTCTCTCGGCCGAGCTTCTGGACGACGGCGCTCACTCCGATGGCGCCGCCGGTGATGGAATTTTTGGGGGCGAAATCCCGGCTTCCGCGGTTGTGGGGACGAAGAGGGTTTTTTATGTCGAAGCTATCGACTCGGTGGGGGCCACGGGCCGATTCCCGGTCGATGCTCCGGCCAGGACTTGCCTCTATATCGTTGCCGATCCGCCGAAGGCGGGTCTTGCCACGGTGCGCACGATTCTTGACGCCGCTCGCACTCGAGAGCTGGAAACTCGGGCGCTCCACTCGAACGATCTCCTCGATGGAACGATGATCTTCAACGACTCGGAGGTCTATTACAACGTTGGCATACGGTATCGGGGGAGTCCGTGGGGCAGGCCGGCACGTGGGAGTTTTCGGGTGAAGTTTCAGGCCGATGAGCCCTTCCACCGTGGTCGAAAGGCGATCAACCTTTCAAGCCGCGGATCCAGCGCGAACGAGGGTACCGCCTACTGGCTCGCCGGCAGAAGCGGCGTGCCGGGGTCGCCCGCGCCGGCGCAGGATTACTCCTATGTGCGGGCCGCGATTAACGGTAGCAAGGCCTTCATCACTTACGGCATCATTCAGCCCATCGACGTCGACTTCTTGCTCAAGTGGTATGGTGATGCGGGGAACGGCCCGGTTCTGAAGGTCGAAGGCCGCAGGCTGTTCGGCGATTCCGAGGACCTGCAGTATGAAGGAGCGACGCTCATCTATCGAGGAGAAGACAAGGAGAACTACCGCCACTATTTCATCCCGGGATTCAAGCGCAGCCTGGATCTGTGGCAGCCGTTCATTGATCTCTGTCGTATGTTGGACAAGCGAAGTACGCCCGACGTCAAGTATGACGCGGAGCTCGAGACAGTCCTCGACGTCGAAGAGTTCTTGCGAATCTTCTCGGCGCGAATGCTTGCAGCCGACGGGGACACCCTCGGCGTTGGCGGCGGCCACAATGCCTACCTGGTCGTGGATCCGCGCGACGGTCGCTGGGAGCTCCTCCCGTTTGATGTCGACGGATCCTTCACCAGTTCGTTCGCCGTGAACCTGTTCCCACAATCGGATAGCCAAATCACCAGGTTGCTCCAGCGGCCCTGGGTCCAGCGCATATACTTCCGGGTCCTCGAGGACTACATCGACGGCTACTTTTCTCCCGTGAGGGCGAAGCCGTTTCTCGATGCGGTGCGGGTGGTGGCGGGCGTCGACACAGTTGCGATTCTTGATTTCATGAAGACGAGCCAAAGCTTCGTGAAGAGTACGATTCGTCCCGGCACCTCAGCGGCTTTCAAGATCGTCACGAACACGGGCCAAGACCTCTTGACCGATTCGAAGACCACCGTGCTTGAGGGTGATGCGCCCGTAAAGGCGGCGCTTATCGCCTATCGTCGAAACGGAGGAGCCCTGGTTACCCTCAAGCCCTCCTGGACATCGCCCGTGCGTTGGAAGGCCACATTGGACCTACCCGAGGGGACCAATTTCTTCGAATTCTTTGGTCTTGACCGGCAGGAAAATGTCGTGGGCAAGGCAAGCATTACCGTTACCACGCTTGCCTTGCCGGGCAATTTTGTTCGTGGCGACTCTGGCGGCGATCGCAAGTTGAGCCTCACCGATGCCATCGTCACCCTCAGACACCTGTTCCAGGGAGGAGATGTGCCGTCCTGCCGCGACGCGGCGGACTTTGACGACAACGGCAAGCTGGATCTTCCCGACGCGCTGGGTTGCCTTGATTATCTCTTCCGCGAGGGCCCCCCACCGCCTCTGCCGTTCCCCGGGCTGGGGCCCGATCCGACGGAGGATACGCTCGACTGCAAGAGTTAACCAGGGTGGTATTTCGTGCACTTCCCGATCTGAGCCCGAGCGCGGCCGGAAGTGAGGGTGCGCACCCGGGGCCGATAGGCTGGAGAATATCGTTGCGAGACACCCAGCCTGTCGAGAGGCACGATGTATGTCCTGGAGCGTTGGGCTCTTCTGCTGCACAATGATCCCGGAGGCTCCTTGATATGCCCCTGAGAAACAGGCTTCTCATCGCCTTCCTGGTCTGTCTTTCCACCCTGGCGGCCATGGGCCTTGCTCTGTGGAAGTTCCGGAGGCAAGCGGAGGATCCGGGCTCCCACGGCGGTCGTGGCGCACCGGCCCCGAGTTTTGTCGCGAAGGTGCCCGGGATTGAGAGGGACGTCAGGGCCGAGGAGAAGTTGCGAAGGCCCATGGATCTGGCCGCAGAGAGCCCCACGGGGCGTCGTGTGAGCTCTGGGCCTGAGGACGGTTGGCGCATCACGGGTCGTGTTGTCAGGGTGGAGGCTACCGGCGAAGTTTGGCCAGTCGAGGGCGCCCGGGTTTTTCTCGGTCCTCACCCGCTCCGTACGAATCTGGAGGGGGAGCCGCAGGCGCAGCCGCAGACGGGCATTTCTGGAACGGAGGGCCAGTTTGAGTTCGTGGGTTGTCCCGGGCGGCGCTGGCTGCACCTCGAAATTGACGAGCCCGAAAGCGCTCTGGAGACCTTCAGCTTTCAGCTGGGTGACCCGGACTCATCCGGCTTGCGCGATCTGGGCGATATTCCTCTGGAGCCCCCCCTTTCGCTGCAAGTGGAGCTCGTGGGGCCGAAAGGCGAGGCGGTGGAGAAGGGGCGGATCCTCGGGGAGCGGGACGACTCCGCGAAGGGGCTCGCGCTCGAGCGCGAGTCACTGCGTGACAGCCGCCGCGAGGCAAGGGAGCTAGGCGCCGGCAAGTACGTGGTCGAGCGAATGGGAGCCGGAGCGCACTCGCTCAAGGTCCTCGCCCCCGGTTACGCCGGCACCCGGGAGACGGTTCAGATGCCTTGCGAGGAGCCCGTGATGATCCGGCTGGCGCCGGGGCGCCGTCTTGCGGGGAATGTCCTCGCCCGTGACGGAACGCCGTTTGTGGGGGCGATCGCCGAGGTCAGCTCCGGTCCGAACCTTCTGGAACCTGACTCCACCCTCCCCACTGACAAGACCGGTTTTTTCCTTTTCGACTTCTTGAGCGAAGGAGACTACGACGTCTCGATCATGGCCGAGGGCCATACGTCCCAGCGCCTTCGCGGAGTGCCGTCCGGCACAGAGACTCTCGAGTTCACGCTCGAGCCGGAGGCCATCCTTTCTGGCAGGGTAGTGGCAGCGGAGAGTTCGAGTCCAGTTGCACGGGCCACCGTCACGCTTCAGGCGGTCACGGGAAGCATGTACTCCGCCGAATCCGGCCCCGACGGCACCTTCTCGATTCGCAAGTTGCCGTCGGGGCCCTATTTGCTCGAGGTCACGCACCGAGACTTCGCGAGATACACCGAGAAGCTCCCCGAGGTGAAGGCAGGGGAGTTGATCGAAGGGCGTGTTCTGAGGCTGCCCACAGGGATTTTCGTGGCCGGACTTGTGGTCGACAGGAATTCACAGAAGCCGATCGCTGACGCCCAAGTATTCCTTTACCATGCAGGCCCGACGGGCCGTGTTCATGAGCCGGACTCACACCTCGCGGGAGCAGGCTCCCGCCGCACGAGCAAGACCAACGACAGTGGCCGCTTCGAGGTGAAGGGGCTTGGTGACGGTCGGTACAAGCTCTCGTCGAAGGCCGCCGGGTATCTTCCGGACGAGGCACGGGAAATTGAGATCTCACCCAGCGGGACCGCGGATCTCAAGCTTGAGCTGCGCCTCGGCGGCGCGATCGCGGGCAAGGTGATCGACTCGAAGGGCAATCCTGTCGGGGGCGCGACGGTGCGTCCCGTGGTCCATCTGCCAGTTGCCGAGGACTCACTTGGCTCACTCGGAACAGTTTTCGAACTGACCACGACAACGGAGCCGGACGGGAGTTACAAACTTGCGGGCCTGCCAGCCCACAAGGCTTACACGGTGTCGGCGCAGCACGGGAGCTACCCCGAGGGGGTGGTGAAGGGGATCGCAGTGGAGCCGGGGGAGATGGTCGCGAAGGTTGACATCGTCCTTCCGTCCGGCAGCTCGATCCGGGGTAGGGTCATCGACTCTGGCGACACCGGCGTGGCCGGCGCCACTGTGCAGGCTTCCCGGGAGCACGGTGACGCGGACGACGAGGATCGCTTCGTAATGGGCTGGAGTGGCGCACGCTCGAGGATCACCTCGACCGCACAGGATGGCTTCTACTCGATCGATGCGCTCCCCGCCGCCAGCTACACGGTGAGCGCGCTGGCGAAGGACCGCAGGTCGGCCACGAAGCGCAACGTGAAGTTGGACGAGGGCCGTCCCACGGAAGGAGTCGACCTTGTGCTCGGCGCGGTGGAGTCTCTCCGGGGGATTGTCAGCGACACCGCCGGCGGGCGCCTGCCGGGCGCCCGGGTCCAGGTCTTTACTGGGGATGCAGTACCAACGCGGACGCAGACGGATGCGGATGGCCGCTTCGAGGTGCAGGGCCTTGCGAAGGGCGAGGCGAGCGTCCGTGTGAGCCAGGACGGGTTTGCGTCGGTTCAGACAATGGTTCAGATTCCACCGAGCCATGACGTCGCCTTCCAGCTGGAGCGCACGGCGAGGATTCTCGGAGTGCTGCGCGCAGAGGGGGTCACGGTGTTCAGTGACTGTGAGGTCTTCTCCTCCTCCGGGGTGCTTGCCGCTGCCTCGCGGGAGATCCTGAGCTCCGGCTCAAACAAGCTCCATTGGAGTCGTTGCGACCCGAGCGGGAGCTTCGAGATCGACGTCGAGGCCGGGACCCACGTGTTGCACGCGAGGGCTCGGGGACTTGTGTCGGCGGAGTCGCAGCCCATCACGGTCAAGGCGGGGGAGCACATCGCTGGCTTCGTGATCGACCTGGCGCGCGGCGGCACCATCGAGGGCGTCGTCGTCGACGCTGTCACCGGGGCTCCACTCGAGGGCGCGAAGGTCCTTGTCCTGGGGAGCCGCGCGACCGAACGGACTGTATCCCGGCATCTTGAACGAGCTCCTGGAACCGATCGTACGGACACAGAGGGGAAATTTCTCGTGAGCGGCCTGGAGTACGGCGTCTACTCGTTGCGAGTCTCCCGAAACAGCTACGCGGGTGCTCGACTCGAACACATTCGCTGCGATGACAGGGGGAAGACTCAAGAGATCCGTGTTGCGCTGGAGCCGGCGATCACGTTTCGGGCGCGAGTCGTGGACGCGCGCGGCCGGCCCCTTTCTGGCGCCTGGGTGCTGATACGCGGCGAGGAAGAAGACCTCTCGCTCCTCGAGCGGCAGAGTTTGACCGACGCGTCCGGGCTTGTGAGCCTCACGGGCGCGCGCTCCCAGGTTCATGAGCTTGTGGTGGTGCATCCTTCTTATGCGATCTCGCGCAGAAGGGTTGAGTTTATCGATGGAGGCGAGGTGACGCTCGAGCTCCTGCCCGGAGCTCGAGTGCAGGTTATCGTCGTCAATCGTCAGGGAAGGCCCGTCGAGGGTGCCACAGTGGACATCTTCGATGGCTCCGGCACCAACCTTGCGGATGACCTGGCCTTCGCGAGCGTGACGAGCACTGGCTCGGTGGCGACAACAACGGCAGACGGCACCCTCGTGCTCGAACGGGTGCTCCCCGGCAAGTACCGGGTGATTGCCCGTACGGACCGCGCTCATTCGAGTGAGGAATTGCTCACGATCGAGGAAGGCAAAGCCGCGGAGGCGCGCCTTGTGATCAGCGAGTAATCCTGGTCTTCGCAACCCCACCGGAATCGCCTGATGAACAGGCGCGGTGTCTCACGACGTCAGAGCTTGCAACTTGAACTCAGGCCCTTGTAGCATTCGTTGTTGTGTTGGCGCACAATGGGAAGCCACTCAGAGAAACAACATGTTCACTCTCTTCCTGGTTTTCAGCCTCGGGATCCAAGCTCCCGGCGCGGACCCGGCAGGTATCGACTTTTTTGAGAAGCGAGTCCGCCCCGTTCTCGCCGAGAACTGCTTTCAGTGCCACGGGCCCTTGAAGCAAAAAGCCAACTTGCGGCTCGATCAGCGGGACTCGGTGTTTCGCGGCGGGGGGAATGGCGCCCTGATCGTGCCCGGTCAGCCGAATGAGAGCCGCCTCCTCCTGGCCGTGCGATACACGAATGTTGACCTTCAGATGCCCCCCCGGGGCAAGCTTTCCGGCTCGGTAATCTCTGACCTCGAGGCATGGATTCGCATGGGCGCGCCGTGGCCCGCTGATGCCAGAAGTGGGGGCCCTTCAGCGGAGCCCAGAACATTTGACGTTGAGAAACGCAAGCGCGAGCACTGGTCCTGGCAGCCACTTGGGATCCACGAGCCGCCGATCGTCAAGGATACGAAGTGGCCCCGGAGTCGTGAGGATCAATTCCTCCTTGCGAGCCTCGAGGCGCAGGGGCTTGCCCCGGCACCGGAAGCCGAGCGCTCTGACCTCATCCGCCGACTTGCGTATGACTTGACCGGCCTTCCGCCAGAGCCGGCGGAGGTCGAGGCCTACCGGCGGGATGCTCAAGCTGACGCTCACGAGCGCCTCGTCGACCGTCTCCTCGAGTCCCCCCGATTCGGTGAGCACTGGGCGCGTCGCTGGTTCGACCTCGTGCGCTACTCCGAGACGCTCGGACACGAGCACGACTACCCGCTGCCGAACGCCTGGCGCTATCGCGACTACGTCATTGAGGCGTTGAACTCGGATGTTCCCTTCGATCAGTTCCTCAGGGAGCATGTCGCGGGCGACTTGATCGAGACTCCTCGGCGCGGTGTGAGCGGCGAGAACGAGTCGGTGAAGGGTACCGCGTTTTACTGGTTCGGCCAGCAGACGATAGCGCCTCTCGATCCACGCCAACAGACTGTGGAGCGCATCGAGAACCAGATTGACGTTCTCACGAAGACGTTTCTCGGACTCACGGTCGCATGTGCCCGGTGCCACGATCACAAGTTTGACGCGATCTCCACGCAGGACTACTACGCGCTCTATGGCTTCCTTGCGAGCTCAAGGTACACGCAGGCTCACGTGGATCCCGAGGATCGAATCGCGGCGAAGGCCGGGCGCCTGGCGAGCCTCCACCATGAGCTCGGTCAAGCTTTGATGAACACGTCGCACCCGCCGGAGCATTTAGGCGTCCGCGAGGGTGATGTGATCCTGGCTGACTTCGGCCGGGCGCACGTCCGCGGTGAGCGGTGGGACGGTTGGCTGCCTGAGGGGCCTGCTTTCGGTCATTCCGGCGAATTCTGCCCGGAACTGGCCTTCAGCGGATCGGCCGACCTGCCGGAGATTCGGGCTTTTCGCGGCGGCTGGGCGAA
>SXIK01000038.1 GCA_005772855.1 Planctomycetia bacterium
GCAAGCACGTGCCGGTCGCGAGGCCGTCGGAGAGGTTCACTGCATTGGAAGCCCCGGTGGTCACAACGACGACCAGAGCCACGAAAAACACCCCGAGGTGGAGAGCCCCTCCGCCGAGGAGCGTGAAGAAAATGCTCGTGCCTCCGTTGGAGACGATCGAGTCGTGTCGGACATCGAGTGGAATAAAGTACAGGTAGAGCCCAACTCCGAGGGAAAGCGTCACTTGGGCGAAAAACTTGGACTTGGCCGAGATGCCCTTCCTGGTACGTAGCTTCGTGAAATCGTCGGCAAAACCCAGGAGGCCAAGCAACAGTACAAAGAGGAGGATGAGGAGCACCAGCGGGTCGCCCCAACGCGTCCACAGGACTGTGGAGACCATCGTGCAACCGATCAGGACCACTCCGCCCAGCGTCGGCGTGCGGCTCTTCGAGGCGTGCAGTTTATCAAGTCGCACGGAGTCTCCCTTCTCCGAGCGCTCCAACAGATCTCGCCTCAAGAGAAACCTTATGAACCAGCTTCCCAAGACGAGCGTGAAGGCAAGAGAAGTGATCGCCGCGAGGACGATACGCAGCTCAACGGGCAGCAAGAACTCAAGGTGTGGCCAGGTAGAGAAGGTAAACATGGAGTCTTGCTGCATCGATTTGTCTCAGGTGCTTTTCGCCAGGTTCTGGCAAGCCCACTCCCTGACGGCCTTCACACAGGAGTCGAGGCCGATCCTTCGGGAGCCCTTGAAGAGAACGCAGTCGCCGGACCTGAGGCTCCTCTTCAGGAACGGGAGCGCCTCGGATGCTGAAGCAAAGTGAACCGTCTCGGCGTGCGCGCCCTCATTCAGGCATGCCTCGCCGATCCAGCGGCTATCGTTTCCCACTGTGACGACGAGCCTGGCTCCGGAACGGTGAAGCCGTTTGCCGATCTCGGTGTGAAGGCGCAGTGACTCGGGGCCCATCTCCAGCATGTCCCCCAGGACAGCTACCCGGGAACTGGTCTCAACACCCCACTCGATCGATTCCCATTCCCTGATGGCCGCCTCCATGCTGGCGGGGTTGGCGTTGTAGGAGTCGTCAACAAGCACGAGGCCATTTTGCTCGGTGACTTGAAACCTGAGCGGAGGCAACCGGCAACTGGCGATCTGGGAGCGAATCAGCTCCCAGCTCATGCCAAGGTCCCGAGCCACACCGATGGCTGCAGCGGCGTTGAGCACGTTGTGGCGGCCAGGAACGGGCAGAAGGAAATTCTCCGAGCCGTTGATCGTGAAGTGATAGCCGTAATCGGCCGAAACCAACGAGTCGTGAGCATCCTGTCCGAGCATGACCCGCTGGCAATCCGTGACGGCAATGTCTCCCTTGTTCCAGCCAAAGGTCAGCAGCGGGCCTCGAGCCTTCGCAGCAAGGAGGTCAAATCCGTGGACTCCGTGCCGCACGAAAGCCGAGCCGCCGTCCCCGAGGCCGTCAAAAATCTCTGCCTTGGCCTTCACGATCCCATCCAAGTCACCCAATCCATCGAGGTGCGCGGGCGCAATCTCGGTAATCACGACCCTGTGAGGCCTCGCCAGGTTCGAGAGGTGGGAAATCTCCCCGGGGCTGGAGGTGCCCATCTCGAGCACCAGGACTTCCGTGCCAGGGTGGGCCGAAAGGATGCTCATCGCGACGCCAATCCGATTGTTGAAGCTCTTCGGAGCGGACTTTACGGAATGGGCACCGCCCAGGATGGTCGAGATAAACTCCTTGACGCTTGTCTTCCCCACGCTACCCGTTACGGCAATGACGCTGAGCGAGAGCCGTTCGCGATTCCAGCGCGCGAGCCGCTCGAGAGCCTCGAGCGGCTCGTCAACCACAATGTACGGCCCCCCTGAAGGGGGCAGCTCGGACAGCCGCCTGGATTGCACGATGGAAGCGACCGCACCCCTGTGTCTCGCCTCGGACACAAATGCGTGCCCGTCGAAGTTCGGGCCCGACAAGGCGACGAAAACCGACTGATTCCCCAGAGCCCGGGTGTCCGTGCTCAGCTCGGCAACACTCAGGGCCGGAAGCGGAGAGGTTGCGACCCAACGGCCGCGGGAATGTCGAACTATGCTTTCCAGCTCAAGCGGTTCCATGGATTGCTCCGGGCTTCCTTGTGAGTATCTCGGCGTATCTCTCTTCGTCCCATTGCCGTCCCCCTGATCCCCTCACAGCTGCAAGATGGTCAGAAAGTGTGCAACTCGGAGAGGAACTCGCGAGCCACCTCTCGATCATCGAAGTGCTGCTTGTTCCCCTGGCACTCCTGGTAGGACTCGTGTCCCTTACCCGCAATCAGGACCGTGTCCCCGGCCCTCGCCATTCGAATGCCAAGAGCAATCGCTTCCCTGCGGTCAACCTCCAGGACAACGTCTTCAGGCCGCTTGAGGCCCCGCTGAATCTCCTCGAGGATAGCCTGGGGGTCCTCGCTCCGCGGGTTGTCGCTCGTGATCACAACGTGGTCGGACCACTCCTCTGCGACGCTGCCCATGCGGGGGCGCTTCGAGCGGTCGCGGTCTCCTCCACAGCCGAAGATAGTGATCAGCCTCCCTGGTGGAGGGGTCGATGCTCTGAGAGCTTTGAGCACCGTCTCGAGTGATCCGTCCGTGTGCGCATAGTCCACAAAGACATTGAAGGGCAAACCGGGCGCTACTTGCTCGAGTCGTCCCGGCGGAGCGGCAGCCGAAGCGACGCCGTGGGCAATCTCCTCCCTCCCAATCCCCAGGGACTCCGCGGCGGTCATGGCACCAAGAATATTGAGTAGATTGTGGTAACCCCAAAGTTGCGAACGCACCTTGAAACCCTTCCAGTTGAAGGCGAGACCCTCCGGCGTCATCCGGAGCCGCTCCACCCCGTCCTGCGCATCCGTGCCATACCATAACACCTGGGCCTTTACGCGGGCCACGATCCTGAGCGATGTGGCCTCCTCGCGCGGAAGCACCGCGAAGGCGCTTCGATCCAGATCCGTGAAGAAGCTGACTTTCGTCTCGACGTAGCTCTCAAATGTCTTGTGGTAGTCGAGGTGCTCCGAGGCGACGTTGGTGAACACTCCGCAGCGAAAATTAATTCCAGCCGTTCGGCGCTGAAGGATCCCGTGCGATGACACCTCCAGGACGGCGTGAGTTCCTCCTGCATCGGCCAGCTCCCGTAAGTGGCGATGGAGCTGGATGCATCCTGGAGTGGTGTTTTCGGAGGAGTAAATTTTTTGTGCGACGCGGTTGTGGACTGTCCCAAAGAGCGCGGTGGTCTTGCCAGCGCCACGCAGGATGGCGTCCAGTATCCACGTGGTTGTGGTCTTGCCCTTGGTGCCGGTGACACCAGCAATCAAGAGCTGATCGAGCGACCTGGAGTAGAGGTTGCGAGCCAGCGAACCCAGAATCGCCCGAGTGTCTGGCACTCTCAGGTAAGGCACGCCGGGGGAGAGCCCCGGATCCCGCAAGCAACTCACTGACTTTTGATGAGATTTCTCTCCCAGGACGACCACGGCGCCAGACTCCGCTGCCTCTCTCAGGAAGTGATGGCCATCGGTCTTCTCGCCTGGCACGGCGACGAAAAGGTATCCGGGACGAACTTCCCTGGAATCACTTGTCACTCCTGTCACCTCAATTCCCGAGTAGCGTTCAGGAATTTCGAGGCATCCCCTCACGACCTCTTGTAGACGCATCGATTAAGTCCTCACGTCCTGTGTTTCCAAGTCGCGCTCAAAACTCAAGAGCCTTCTACGCCGAACGAGCCTCAAGATCAATTGCTAGCGACCTTTCTCACCAGGGCAAGCTTTGTCTCGTTGGCCACCTTGAAAATCCTCCGAAAAACCTCCGCGACGATCGGCCCCGCGACGATTCCACCATAGATCGACTTGCCTCGCGGTTTTTCCACCATGCAGACGGCGACAACCTCGGGATTCTCGGCCGGCGCGAAGCCCTCAAATGAAGCGAGATAATCTTCCTTCGTGTAGCCGGACTTCTTTGCGAGGTTGGAAGTTCCTGTCTTGCCTCCGAACTCAAAACCGTCAATCTTGAGCCACTTCGCAGTACCTTCCTCGACCACGAGTCGCAGAATCTCTCGCATCTGGCGGGAAGTCTCCGGCGAGATTGCCTGGCACTCGATCTCGCCCGATGGGATCCTGCGCACCTCCCCGTCGCGCACCAGCCGATCGACAATTCGAGGCTTGAAAAGTCGGCCTCCATTCACCACCGCGGCAAAGGCACGACAAATCTGTAGAGGGGAAAGCATGATCTCATAACCAAAAGAGGCGGATACAGGGGAGTACAAGGGGTGCCAGACGCTGGGCGGGGTCCACGGAGCCTTGTTCGCCTCGCCGGGAAGGTCGATGCCCGTCGGCCGGTCAAAACCGAAGCGCTCAACCACGTCGAAAATTCCTTGTTTGCCAAGCCGGAGGCCCAGGATGCTCATGGCAATGTTGGAGGAGTGGACCACGGCCCCCTCAAAAGTCATTTTTTCATGCTCGTGCACATCAGTGATGAGCCGACGACCAATGCGTGCACGACTGCCTCCGTCCCAACTCACGGGGGGAGCTACCAGACTCTCCATGAGCTGATCGCGCGCACAGATGCCCTTTTCGAGGCAAAAGGCTGCGTAGAAGGGCTTGACCACCGAACCCGGCTCATAAAGGCTCTCGATTGCCTTGTTGGGCCGACGCTTCTTGCGCTCCTCGTCGGGATAATCACCGAAACGGCCCGGGTCGAACGTGGGATAACTCGCCAGCGCGAGCACATCCCCCGAGTTCGGATCCATGAGGATGAAGATGCCGCCCTCGGCCCTCTCCCGACGAACTCCGGCCTCGAGCTCCTCCTCGACAATCGCCTGCAATCGGCTCTGAATGGTCAGATAGATGTCGTAGCCGCCCACCGGGGTTACGTCCAGGTTGCCTACCTTGAAGATTCTTGTTCTCTGCCGTGCATCCTTGAGGACCTCCCGAAAGCCATCTCGCCGCGAAAGGTAAGCGTCCATGCTCTTCTCAATGCCTTCGACGCCCCGGGCGTCGGCATCAGTGACCCCGATCAAGTGACTCGCAAGAGTTCCCCGCGGGTAGGCACGACGAGGCCGCGGCTCCACCACAAATCCCTTCTCCTCCGCGCTCGAAAGGACGCGCGCCAGAGCACCTTCAACCTCCTTCACGAGAGTCTGCGGCACTTCGGTAGCGAGCCGCACGTACTCGCCGCCCTTCTCTTTCTTGAAAAGAACCGCACGCAGCCTGTCGCGCCGAAACTCAGCCGACTTGCCCGTGGCCTCGCAAACGAGGCGGACGCACACCTTGAGGTTTTCGGTCGAGATAAAACGGGGATCGACACCGATCTCGTAGTCCACCACGTCACGCGACAGAAGCACTCCATCCTGCGAATGGACATCGCCTCTATACGCGGGCACAGGCTCGCTCGCACTCCTCATTCGCTTTGCGGAACGGGCGTACTTCTCGTGCTGCAGCACTTGAATAAAGAAGAGCCTTCCGACCAGCCCGGCAAGAAAAAGCGTGAACACGACGGCCACGCACACCAGGCGCATGCGTTGCATCGTGCCGGCTCGTACGCCTTGCGAAGCTGGGAGCTCTTGAGGAGCACTCATGGGCCCGGACATCGATTCTCTTGAGAGATGGGGAAGGGGGGAAAGAACTGGAGTGGCAATTGGAACAGGGAGCCGGCGAGCGCCTTCACGCCTTCGGCTTTGGGTCCTTGGTTTTCGTTTTGGCGGAGCTTTCCACGGGAAGGAACTCCACAGGGAGCCGCTTCTCGAGAAGATCAGGGCTTGCCAGGTGATTGAACCGCATTTCGAGACGCCGGAATCGCTCGACCCTGGCATCCCGATCGATCATGAGACTTCGGATCCGCACGCCAGCGCGTACATTCTCGACCTCAAGGAACACGGCCGTGAGACCCACGGCCAAGATCCAGAATGAGACGAGACCTGCCCGGGCAGCAGCAGTCATTGGAGTTTTCTCCTCGCTCGAACAACAGCTCGCAGCTTGGCGCTCCGGGCTCGCGGGTTCTTGTACACCTCCTCCGGGCTCGGCGTGAGCGGGTTGGGCATGCACCATTGGTACAGCCCCTCCTCAACACGCTGCCGAAAGCTCTCTTTCACAATTCGGTCCTCCAGGGAGTGGTAGCTGAGAACCACCACCCGTCCCCCGGGCCGGATCCATCGATCCAGGTCCCGGAGAACAAGGCGAAGGTGCTCAAGCTCCCGATTGATCGCGATTCGGATCCCCTGAAAACTCCGAGTCGCCGGGTGAGTCCGCTTGCCCCTGCGGGGCACGACGCTTTCCACAAGATCCGCAAGCTGGCCAGTCGTCTCGAGCTTGCCCTCACGGCGAGCGCTATCGATGGCCCTTGCGATCTTTCGAGCGGCAGGCTCCTCGCCAAGCTCTCGAAGGACCCTTTCAAGCTCCTCGACGCTCACTCGCTTGAGAAACTCAACAGCGGATTCCCCCTCACCCGGAGACATCCGCATGTCAAGTGGCCCATCCCGGAGGAAGCTAAACCCCCGCTCGGGCCGATCCAGCTGCATGGACGACACGCCCAGGTCCAGGAGCAACCCATCCATCGCTCCTTCGGGCGCCAGCCCAGACAGCCGGAGAAAGTCACCTAATTTTGAATAATCGCCCCTGAAAAGCCGAAACGGAAAGCCAACACCCTGAAGCTTTTGCTTCGCAATTTCGAGCGCCTCGGGGTCCCTGTCGATCCCAATGAGAAGGCCCGAGGATCCAAGTCGCGAAAGAACCTCCACCGCGTGGCCGCCTGCTCCAACCGTTCCGTCGACGTGCGTTTCCCCTGGCTGCGGATCGAGCCGCTCGATCACCTCTCGCAAAAGGACAGGCAAGTGAGCCTCGGGCCGTTCCCCTCTCTCGAGATCGGCCCGAGGCGTCATGTATTCCCTTTCCTTGAGATTGGCGAGAAGCACACCCACCTTTCAGGTTCTCTCATCCCAGCCCTGAAGCAGCTCACGGGCCCGCTCAAGCAGCGGCCCTTCTTCGGCCTCGAGGTGGGGATACAAGGAGCGCAGCCGCAAAAGCCTGCTCTGAGTTTCCCGAACTGCCTCAACGTCATTACGAAGCTTGGCACCTCGACGGCGCTCGATCAGGCCGGCCACGAGCTGAGGATTCACGTTGGGCACCAACAGGTCCTCCACATCACCCAAGAACCCTCTCACGCGGCTCAGCACGGTGGACTCTCCAATCCAGGCATCGCGAACAGCAACCACTGAAATCACCTTTCAACTCGTAGTTCCATCCAGATCACCAGAACACCGTCAAACACTCCTCGCTTCCTGCGTGGTCTCGCGGATCAGCACTTCACTCGGAGCAGGAACCTCTCGCTCTTGCCCCTGTTCCCTCTGCCAGATGAGCCACTTGGGCTCGTCCCAGATCTCAATTTTTTTTGTTCGCCCAACAAACACCAGCCTCTTCCCCAGGGACGCTGCCGACTTGCTGACCTCGGGAATAGTGAAGCGAAATTGGCGGTCCAGATCGACCGGCTCAACGCGGGAAGTGAAGAACCGCAAGTAAGCCTGGCCCTTCTTGTCCGAAGGCAGGTAACTCTTCTCAAGGGTGTCAATGTACTTGTCATACTCAACCTTGGGGTAGAGCTCGAGGCACTCATTGGTGTCACTGGGTCGAACCATGAAGATGTCCTTGAACAGATTCTCACGCTCCGACTCATCGATGCACTTGCGGAGGACAAGTGGCAACACCACGCGGTCTTTTTCATCAAGGATCACGGAGTGATTGCCCGCAAACCTCAGCATTTGAATTCCTGTCGACCTCCGCGTCCCGGGTTAACCTCACAGGCCTCGGCTTCCCGATCCCAATATTTCGCAGCTTGTCAGGGCGCGGCCGGGCCTCCTCAAGTTTGCGCCGGCCGCGCGCCCAACCTCTCGATCCAGACTCTTCACTTCTCTTCCCGACCTCTCCCCCCCGCCCGCGTCGCGCCCAACGCAGCGAAGGCTCAGGAAATGGTCCTGGGCGTACGCCCCCTCCCGGTGAGCAAGAATCCCGACCCCCCACAAGACATTCTCGTGGGCAGCCCAGGTTTTTTGCCCCACCGGGTGGGCAAGTGGCGAGATTAGAGCGTCTGGGCCACGTTTAGGCAATACCCCTCCAAACATTTTCCTGTGGAGAACTCACGGGGCCTCGCCCCGACGCTCCGGGCACAACTTCTGGGGTCTTTGAGGCCAAGCGACACACTTCCCGTAGAGAGATCTGACAACTCTCCGTGGATTGTGGGAACGTCACCAGCTCGATCAGGTCTCCGGATGCGGGCGAAAACAGCGGTCGTGGTCAGAATTTGCACCCGGGAATCCCACGACCGCGACCCCGAAGAAGCTCGGGATCAACCATTGCAGGTTAGTGAGTCACTGGTGGGATCAAACCCACGGTCGGGGTAAGGCGGAGGGAGAGCCTGAAGGCCCTGGAAAAGTCGCTGAAGAAGCGCCAACACGTCCGTGATGTTGACTCTACCGTTATCGTCCACGTCAGCAGCGTCCTCGCACTCAACAGGCTGACCCTGGAACAAGTGGCCGAGGATAGCGATCGCATCGGAGAGGTTGAGCCCCGGCTTGCCGTTCGCATCGCCTCGGAGGAAAGTTCTCCGCTCTAGAACGCAAGAGGCCCGACAGCCTTCCACCAAACCAGTCTTGAGAAGCACGATCTCGTAACGAAGGGATAATGAATTCGGAGGCACAGCCGTGTCTTCAAAGGTCACAGTCCCCGACGGCAGAAAGTCGATGATCCTCTGGGAATCCCTGAATATCCGATAACCAACCGCCTGCCCCTCTGCCACACCCGTCCAGGACAACTTGACGCTGTTGCCCTTCTCCTGACAGAGGAAATCAGTGACGTAGGCACCTCCCTCAGCGAGCGAAATCTCCAGTGGCGCGGGCGGAGTGGCTTCAAGGGCTTCCCCTCGCGCGCCAAAGACACGCGTCGAGGGATCCACGATGGAGAAGCACGATCGCGTCACGACTGAAAGAATCGCCTTCTCCCCCGCTGTCGCCACGCCCCTGGGAAGGAAAACGAAGCGCCCGAGGTCCACACTCTTGTCCTTCAAGATCAAGGACTGCCCGTCGCCGTAAGCGCTCCCGACCACTGCAGCCACATCGAGTCCGGCTCCATCTCCCCAGGGGTCCGAGCTCGCCTCCGGGCAAGGGGCAAATCCCCCACCGAAGGGTGGGCGGCCATTCACAAACACCTGGCCCCCGAGTGCCAGAGGCTGGTAATCAAGGGCCTCGAGATACTGCGTCGGATAGCTCAGGAAGACCTGGTAGCCAGCCACCGCTCGTGCCTTGGGGTTCAATAGCCGCAAGGTAATGCTCACGACTTCTCCAGGACAATCTCGAGAGTTGGGGGCATCGAGCGCCAACTCAAAGACAAGGTCCTGGGCCCTTTGTGGAGTGGCGACGGGCAGGCCGGCCAGGACAGCAAGGAGAGTGGGGGCAAATCGAAAATGGTTCATTGGAACTGCCTTTTTCTCGGGACCCGAAAACGGCGACAAGGCCGAGCCCCACCGCCCAAGGTCGCCAGAAGGTCGGGGGGACCACGGCCTCCAGGCGGCGAAGGGACCCCGGGGCCGAGGTCGATGCCGCCTGAGCGCTCGTGTAGCGGCTCGAGGAAACACGAATGACTCCGATTATAGGCCTCGGCCCGATCGGGTCACCAGGCAAAATTCAGCGCCGATCCGCCTTACCGGCAAGGCAGTAAGTCGTCGGTTCGGTCACCGCCGGGTAGAGGATAGGGCGCAGGCATCTTCACACCGCCAAGGAAGAGGAAGTTGAGCGTGAAGATCGGGTCTCCCAGGTTAACGACCCCGTCGTCGTTCGAGTCGAGAGCGTCCCGGCAGTCTCTGGCGGGCTCGCCCAGAAAGAGGAAATTCAAGATGCTTATAGCATCGGTGATGTTCACGAACCCTTCGCCGGAAGCGTCGCCCCGCACGAACTTCTTTTGAACATGGATCCGCCCCTTCATGCCCATGTGCTCGTGGGGCCTGCAGAAGTAAGGGTACTCGCCCGCTTTGAGGAACTGGAAGGCGAAGACGGGCAAGGCGTCCGACGATAGGGCGTCGAACAAAGCTCCGGGCAGATCCGAAGGCTCGGAGGAGAGACCGCTGGTGACCGTGTGATCATCCTCCATGGGCTCGTGCTCCCAGCGAACTGTGTCACCCTCGAAAACGTGGACAATTTGGGGGTTGAACACATTGTCCACCACGGCCACGCGAAAGGAAAATTCACCCGAGGAAATCTGGACGAAACCGATCTGATTGGGGTGTTGTCGGCAGAAAAAAGCGAACCCGTCGGCTTGAAACTCACTGAAAGTATGGCTGAACGTTGGGTGAAATTCATCGACAAGCCCTTCAAAAATCGCCCCGGGCTCGTCAACGGTCCCCGGAGCGCCGTCTGGAAGGCCACTTGCGATCGTATGCGTGCCGCGCTGCCACACCCAGCGAACGGTATCCCCAGGCTGAATGGAAAGGGACTGCGGTAGAAAGGCCGCCTGAAACATGTCGATCGTCGGGTCGCCGGCAAGGGAGTTACCAGCCGACGTGACCGCGCCCACAATCCACAGGAAAGCCAGAACCCAGCTCACTCCAGGACTCAGTCGCCTCCTTCTGGCTCCATCGCAGATGGGCATCGGCACGCAGCGCCTCACAAAAAAACACTTAACCTTCACCAAGCCGCCATTCTACTCTTCCTCAAGCCAACACGGCATGGAGACCCAGCGCTACTGCGCGCCGGGTCGCCTGTTTGACACGTTTTCAATGCTATGATAGCCTCCCCCCCGGTTGCTGAAAAGAGATATCGACATGTGCCATGAATGCCCGCTCCGTCGAACCTGCCCCAACATTTGCGAGTTCGTTGAGCTCCAGCTCCCGAGCCTGGAGGCAGGCCGAGTCGACCACGAGGATCTCGAGCGGATCCACCAGGGCCGAATCATGACGAATGCATTGCTGGACAATGTTGATGTCCTGACAAATCGCCAGAAACAGGTCGTCGAATTCTATTACCGAGAAAACCTCCAGCAGGTCGAAATCGCGCGGACGCTCAGCATTTCCCAGCAAGCGGTTGGAGACGCGCTTGCCCGCGCCAAGCTCACCATCGGGAAAAAGCTGAAGGGATACCCCAGTTTCCTGTAGCAAGCCGCTGGGTTGTTGCCTTCTGCGACCCGCTCGGCCGTCGACCCCCAGTTCCTGCCGTGTTCACCATTCGGCAAATTGACTCCCGTGGAGGCATCGGTATACTCGGAACGTTGTCTGCCCACCTCTTTGTCCTTCCCCTGCCGAGGGAACCTCTCGCGGCAAAAAGTCTTGAATTAACATGGACTTGGTCCTTCCGGGAAACATTCGCATGTATAGCGCCATTCTGTCGAGGCTTTCTCCCGTCAGGAGCGTCCTTGTGGCCGTGGTCCTGTCTCAGACTCTCCTCGCATCGAGACCTCTGGGAGCCCAGAACTGCCCCTGCGCAACGAACATGAGTCTCGGCTCTTGCCTTGAGACCACGCTCAAGTATCCCGACTCTTTTCCAGGATCGGTACTGATTGTGCCTCGCCAGGGCAATCCCTCACTGATTTATGCAGTCGACCTCTACGGCGGGTTCACGTATTTCAGCGCGGTGAGCGGGGGGGTATTCGAGCTCAGCGCCGACAAGCGGGCCCCTTCGCCACGCGGCTCGAGCGCCACCACCGGCCTCGCCTTTCGCCAGAGCGGGGCCGAGACGACGTTGTTCTGGGCCATCGAAGACCGGCTGATCAGCTCGGACCTCATTGACCAGGCCGGCATACCTGCGCAACGCGTGCGCGACCTAGGCCCGGTACAGCTTGAAAGGCTTGCGGAGATGCTCCGCGAGTTCACTGGAGACAAGTCCATCGTAAAGGGCCGCCTGGGAGGCATAACTTATCACAAAAGCCGTGAAAAGCTCTGGGGCGTGGACATCGAAAATGACGTTTACTTCGAGTTCGAGGAGAACGGTCAACTCAGCCTCAACGACGGTAAACCCATCTTCTTCTTTAACCCAAAGCGCTCCAGGACGAGCAGCGCCGGCGCCTACGGCAACTCAATCGCCTACGTCGAGAGCCAGGGCAAGGAGTATTTCGACATTCCTGTCGGCCTCCTGGCAGACCGACGCCCCAGCGAGGTGCATCGGGTTTACGCCTCCAACAGCGAGGCTCCGGATTCACATCGAATCGGTGATTCGACAGGGTTGTTCTACCCCCTCGACTCGTCCGTCGGCTCGCCGAAATGGGTAACCGGCATCGCCTTCTGGCCCGATTCATGCAATAAAGACCAGCACAGCGAGTTACTCCTCGACCTCGACCAGGTCTCTGGCCTGCCCAGGGTCCTCCAAGTTCCAGCCGACGTGGCCGACTCGGCCACAATTGCCGATTTCGCCTGCGTCACGGAGGCTCCCACCGAGGTCAAGTTGACGTGGCGCAAGACCATGCCCTACACAAGCCTCAAGATCAGCCGGAAGAGCCTCACAAGGTCCAACGAGCCCGCGGTCACCATTTTCGAGAACACGTCTTTCGAGAACGACCCAGAGACCTTCAATGACAAGGGCGTCCTCGACGGTACCCATGAATACACGGCAACCGTCACCGCGAAAAGCGCTCTTCCCACCGTCACCTGCCGTGTCACTCTTGGGGTCGGCACGGTGATCGCATCGAGGCAATTTCTGGGGGCCGGGAGCTCCAACAATCCAGCACCTTACGCCATGACTGTAATCAATGTCGAGACGGTCCTGGTCGCCGATCTCTACACGGGTGATGCCGAGATGTTCGACCTCGACCTCGCGCCCAAGGGCACACTTCAGGGACCGATCGCCACTGGCCAGACCGTTGGCCTCGCCTGGGACAGCCTGGCAAACCGACTCTATTGGCTCGAGCACAACAACGGCAATCACTTCATCCACACAACCGAAATCGCGGGCACTCGCCTCGGATCTGCCGTGCCCACAGAAGCGCCGCGGAACCTCACGAAGAGCGTTCAACTGGCTGAAATAGCCTTTGACCCCGTGAAGAATTACCTCTGGACAGTCGACCTGAAAAACCAGGTGATTTATGGTCTGACCTCACAGGGAAAGATTCCAGCGGAGTTCCAGTCAACCCAGATCGCTAACCCAGAGCCGCTCGGAATTCTTGGCGGCGGCATCGCGGTTTTCAGCGGTGACGACAAGGCCGTGACCCTGGACATCACGCTCGGAAAAGAGGCCAATGGCCTCGCCGGGCAAATCGGACGATTTGAGTACTCTCGGACCAGCTTCAACACCAAGAAACAGATCGCACGGCTCGAACTTCTCAGCACGACAGGTGCCTCTGATTTCGGTGGGATGGAGGTTGTGAAAAAGTCTGAGACCGACCACTTTGAGTATGTGGTCGGTGTTGACACTCGCACCATCTACAAGATCGCGCTCAGCTCGCCCACGTCAAAGTTCGTCCCATTTCGACGGGGCGACGTGAATAACGACGCTACCCTCAACATTTCAGACCCGAGCTTCCTGCTGGGGAACCTCTTCAAGGGAGGGCCGGAGCCTGCCTGCAAGCAGACGGCTGACGCTGACGATTCCAACGCTGTCGACATCTCCGACGCCGTGTACTTGTTCAACTTTCTCTTCAAGGGCGGCACCCCGCCAGCAGCCCCCTTCTCCACCTGCGGCATCGATCTGGGCTCGAATGTGCCGTGCGATTCAGCAAACTGCGTGGACGCATGACAGCCCCCCCGTGCCGCAGGTCCGCGAGTTTGCGCTGTACCCTACGCTGACACCGCTCTGAGGTCGGCTGGAGGCGTGGGTGGTGCGGAGCCTCGTGCCGGAACCCAACTGCGCGACACAGCACCGCGGCTTGGCCCTTCAAGTTGCGGCAGCAATATAGCCACCCATGGCGTTGGGTGGTCCGATAACCGTCGATTTTCCTGGCCTCGGGACAAACCGCTTCCTCCCTGCCCGAAGAATATGTTAACATTCTACCGCTAGTAGAAGAGAATTTGTTGGCGCGGAGCAGGACGTCGGACAAGAAGGTTCGGACTCCCGATAGAGATCTCTGCGAAGCTGGACTTTTCAAGAAGTGAGCGTGAAGAGGAGCAACATGCCCTATCGTCCTGGCCTCGTGAGTTTCGCTATTGTGGCCCTGGCAGCCGTCTACGGGTGTCGGTCCGCTGGCTCCAGGGGCAGAAGCTCCGATCGGGAAGTCGCAAGCCACGGCATCGCAGACCTGCGCTCCGAGCGGGGCCCGGAGACCCCCGAGGCGCTCTATGCGCGGGCATTGTCTCTGGCAACGACACCGGATGGCAAGGCGCGAGCTTACCTTTCGCTCGGAAGGGCCCAGCTCAAAGGAGGCCGGGGGCAAGATGCGCTAAAGTCGTTCTACGAGGCCCGGCGACTCGCATACGACGGAGACCTCTCACCCGCAATCCATCAAGCTATAGGCGACGCTTACTTCGACCTCGGAGATTACAATTTGGCTCGTCGCTACCTCGGCAAAGCCGCGGTGGAGGGCATCACCAACGATCGAGATGTCCTCTACGCGAAGCTTGTCATGTGCTGTCGAGCTGTGGAGGACATTGACGCAGCCACCGAATACCGCAAGAGGCTCGGACACCCTATTTCCGAAGAGGCCCGTTCCATTCTGGCTGCGGAGGCTTGGCTGAAGAATTCCTACAGCTCTCCAGGGGGCTCGCAAGGATACCCCTCGACTCTCCGTCCCGCCCCGAGGCCGCCAACGACCATCGCCCGCTCCGACGCAGAGGACAAGCTGCGGGTCTATTCCCGCACGAACTGGAGCGCTCGATCGCCTCGCAGCAACATTGAGCCAATGGGTCGCGTTGAGAAGATCACGGTCCATCATTCTGGCGGTGACAACATCTGGAGCAGTTCAGCCGCCGACACAGCCGACGAGATTCGAAAAATTCAACGCTACCATCAGAACGACAAGGGCTGGGCCGACATTGGTTACCACTATGTTGTCGACCGCTCGGGCGCAATCTGGCAGGGCCGAAAGCTCCGCTACCAGGGCGCGCACGCACGGGGCTCTGCCAATGAGGGCAATGTTGGAATCGTTCTTCTTGGGAACTACATGCACCAGGGCCTCACGCAGGCCCAGAAGGGGAGCCTCGAGACCTTGATCGAGACACTCTGCGAGCACTTCTCAGTCCCGGCCAATCGAATCTACACCCACGGCGAAATCCTTGATGGCAAAACCGAGTGCCCCGGCCCGGAGATTTCAAGGTGCGTGAAGGAAATTCGCGAGGACATTCGCCGACGTCTCGTGGCCTACAGGCCCTGAAAGTTTCTGGAGCACCAGCTCACGAACGTGGTCCTTGGGCTGCTTGACTCAAGGCGCGCGGGAGGAAATCTGAACCATGCGCTCCCAGCAGTCGGGCTGCCTCGGGTCGTTCTCCGCAGTCTTGTTTCGTCGCACGAAGCCGCAGTCGACACACTTGTGAATAAGCGCCCAGCCCACCGCAGGCGAACCTTCGAGCGCTGTCGGCTCCATGAGCCCGCCACAGGGCGAGGCCCGGTCTCCGGGCACAACATCCACGTGGCGCGACCAGAGACATCGGGGGCAGTGGCTGCGAAAACTGCCGTTCTTGAGCGGCAAGACCTCCTCGCCACAGACGAGGCAGCGAAAGGCATCGTTGCCAGTGCCGACGAAGTTGCGGCGAGAGACCTCGACATCCTCCCCAGCTCTCCTCCCTCGGCGCTTCGGCATGGCCAAATTCTCGCTTGGACTAACTCCGGTAACAACCGACAATTCTGCACGTGTTTCCCGTAGACCTCAGAAGCGACACAGTCACCCGACCCGACGCCGCCATGTACGAGGCGCTGCGAAGGGCCCCCCTCGGCGATGACGTTTTCGGCGACGACCCCAGCGTCTTGCGGCTCGAGGAAATGGCGGCCGAGATCCTGGGCAAACAAGCCGCGCTATTCGTCCCGTCCGGCACCATGGGAAACTCGATCGCAATTGCCGTGCAAACGCGGCCTGGCGACGAAGTCTTGACCGAAGCGCAGGCCCATAGTCTGATCTCCGAGGTCGGGGGCGGCCCGCGCCTCTGGGGAGTCCAGATGACGGCCATTCCGGGCACGGGCGGAATGATTCCGCTGGATAGCATTCGCCGCGGCGTGAAACCCAACGACATCCACCTCACGCCCGCTCGCCTCCTCATCCTCGAGCAGACGAGCAATCTGGCGGGCGGCCGAATACTGCCTCTCGACTACTTACGGAAAGCCTCCAGCCTTGCACGGGAACTGGGCCTACGCTTTCACATCGATGGGGCGCGAATCTTCAACGCCGCGGTAGCGACCGGATTGCCCGTCCGGGAGTTCGCCGCATGCGCCGACACGGTGATGTTTTGCCTCTCGAAGGGGCTTGGAGCTCCGGTAGGCTCGGTCTTGACGGGAGAGGCGAACGTCATCGCGGAGGGCCGACGCGTCCGCAAGCTTCTCGGCGGCGGATTACGCCAGGCCGGGGTGCTCGCCACTTGCGGAATTCATGCACTGGAGCACAACGTCGAGCGCCTTGAGGAAGACCATGCGAACGCTCGAGGCTTCGCCAGGGCGATCCTCGAGGCCAACCTGCCCGGCGTCGAAGTCGTCCCTCCCGAGACGAACATGGTTTACGTGAGAGTCGAGGGCTTTGAGGCCACCGATAACCAGCGGCTACTTCTGAGCCTCAAGGAAGACGGTGTTTGGGCTCTATCGATGCTGGGGCACGTCTTGCGGTTCGTTTTTCACAAGGACATCAGTCCCAAAGCTGCTCAAACTGCCCAGGACTTGGTCATTCGCCAGCTTGAAATCAAGTCCAAAGCCCGCAAATAGCACTTCTGGAACTTTATTCCGACTCCGACCTTGACCAGGGTACCTTTTTTATCAAGCAACCCTTCCAGGGCATTTTCAAAGGTTATGATCGAATCTGTGGAAAAAGAACCCTCATCTTCCGAACTCGACCTTGTGAATCAAGCGTCCCGTGGCGACCTGAGAGCCTTCGGAAGCCTGGTGGCCAATTATCAGAGGGCTGTGTTCAACATAGCGCTTTACAAGAGCCGGAACTACTTCGACGCCGAGGACCTCACGCAGGACATCTTCTTTGCCGCATTCAAGGCGCTCTCGACGATCAAGGCCCCTGAAAACTTTGGCAGCTGGCTCTTTGGGATCGCCTACAACCGATGCCACAAGTGGTATCGCCGGGAGCGAACGAAGATTCTCAAGATCCAGGAAATCAGGGATCGTGCTGAGCGCGAGGACCGCTCACGCCATCGCCCTTCGGCCCTCAGCGCGCATCAAGTGCCGGGCTCAAGCGGGAGCGGGGCATCTGGCCAGTCCAATCCCCACCTCGCCGAGACGATGCGTCGCCTCCCAAAAGACGTGCGTGAGACGCTGACTTTGAAGTATCTGGAGGGCCTCAGCTATCAAGAGATCGAAGTGCGGCTTGGAATCAACGCTCACCGCATAGACTACTTGATCCGTAAAGGCAAGCAAATGATTCGAGAGCGAATGGGCCTGAACTCCGCTGGAGGTGCCACGTGAGCAATCCCCACGAATCCCATGCCAATGGCCGTGAGGCCTCTCGGCCCGATTGTCACTGGGTATCTGAAGACCTTCATGCCTTCACCGAGGGAGAATCGTCTCCACTCGTCGAGAAGCTGATTCGAGAGCACCTGGCTGATTGCGCCGGGTGTCGAGCGCGTGAGGAAGAGCTGAAGCTGGAGCGGCTATGGATTATCGAGGCCGCGATCGCGGCTCCGGCGCTACCAAGCCATTTCGTGGAGAAGATCCTGCGACGCATCAAGAGGGCAGAGACCGCGCGCCACTCCCACCGCCGAGCGATTTTGCTGCGAGTCTCGGCCGTCGCGGCTGCCGTGCTCGTGATCGCAACCCTCCTTGTGTCGAGGTTTGAGCCAGGGCTTGACTCAAAACCAGGGGCTCCCGAAACGGATGTTGGAACAAGCAGAGTCGCCCTGGCTCCTAATCCGCCAGCCCACAATCTTCGAATCGCACCGGCGCCCGCCTCGCCTGTGGCTGACGAATTGCTACGCGTCGTCGCCCAGCGCACCATCCCCCCTGAGTCGGCGCAAGTCCCGCAACTCAACGAGTCCGTCTTCCCGTCCAGCCCCCCGAGCTTTGGTCACGTGGCAGGCATGGCTCGAAGACTCGATCCCAGGGCAAGACGTCACGAAGCGTCCCTGGGCGACGACCCGTGCAAACCCGATCCCAACAAGGATGGCAAGACCGACATCATTGACGTCGCCTACTCTTGCCAGCTCCTTCTTACAGGCCAGCCGCCAAACCCGCTCGAAGTCCCCAACGTGAAGGCTCAAGAATCGGCCGATTGCGATGAGTCGTGTTTCCGCGCCTGAGCCAACTCAATCTGCGCCTTCCCCCATCGGTAGAAAGGTCTCTTTAGTCTCATGAAAAAAAGTTTGGCGTTTCCCCGAACGTCGTCTGTCCTGGCCGCCATGCTGTTGGTTGCACCCGCTCTACCTGGCCTCGGCGTGCAGCAGCCTCCAGCCGGGGAGGCCCCTGCTTACGAGCAGCAGGTCAACCTCGTCTACACCGTCAACAACCTGGGTTACACCGAGACTTGTGGCTGACCGAAGAAAAAAATAAAACTGGGCAGTTTGCCCAGACGCGCAACTTATCTCAACCAAGTGCGAGGAGAGGGACACCCGGTGATTCTGGTCGACGCCGGCGACTGCTTCTTTTCGACCCCCACCAAGAAGGCTCCCACCAAGGCGGAGGAAATTCAAGAGTTGCGCAAGGGCCGAACGGTCCTGAACGCTTACAACTTCATGGGGTACCAGGCCCTTGGCATAGGGCCCGCCGATTTGCAGCTTGGGATCAGCACACTGAAGGACTTCGAGAGGGAGGCAAATTTTCCGTTTCTGTGCGCCAACCTTGTCGACAAGGAGACGAAGAACCCCATCTTCAAGCCCTATCTGATCGTCGAGGCCGGGGGGATCAAATTCGGGCTCTACTCCGTCATGATGGTGCTCCTCAACGAAACCTATGCGAACCGAGTCCTCGTCAATGCCGAGCTGCTCGATCCCGAAAAGGTGAGTCGAGATCTCGCGCTGGAGCTCAGCAAATCATGCGATGTCGTCATCGCACTGTCGCACTTGAACGTCGACACGAACGAAAAGCTTCTCGACTCAAACCCGGGCATCGACGCACTCATCGATCCTCTCTCAAGGTCTGGCTCGAAGAACATTTGGATCGCAGAGAACGAGTACCTGGTATTGCGAAATGGCACTCCCGTGCTGCGGATCGACGGTCAGGGCTCCCGGGTCGGCGTCTTCGAGATGTACTTCAAGAAGGGCGAGAAAAAATTTGCTGACTACCGCGTGGTCGACGGGGCGCTCGAGCCGCACATCATGCGACACCCCGAAATGACACAGCTCGTCGAGGAGTTCGAACGGGGACGGTTGCAACCCTTCCCGATCAAGTTCGACACGCGAAAGCCACGGATTTTCGAGGATTTCATGGGCCAGGAAGGCTGCGCTTCCTGCCACGCAGAGCAAGCCGCATTCTGGAAAGGAACAAAGCACGCCAACACCTTCGCCACTCTCGAGAAGACCGGTGACCAGGCGCGCACGGACTGCGTCGGCTGCCACACACTCGGCTACGGCGTCGGGTATGCGTCCGCGCAACTCGTTGGGAAGTTCAAGGAAGTTCAGTGCGAGAGCTGCCACACAAGCAAGCCGGACCACGCCTCCAACCCCAAGAGCGTCAGGCTCGGCGTGGTGCAGGAAGAGACTTGTTGGGGTTGCCATAACCCCGAGATCACAAAAAAGCAGTTTCAATACTCGGACGCCATGATGAAGGCGTCCTGTCCAAAAATTAAGAAGTAGGAAAGAGTTTCCCAATGTCGCGGAGAACCGTTTGCACATTATGCTTTTCTCTGGCAGCCACTGTTGCCACTTGCAGCGTCGGCCAGACGGGTGGGCCAGACAATCCGAAGAAATTCACGCTGGTCTACAATGTGAACAACGCTGGCTACATCGACGTCTGCGGATGCAAGCACAAGGAGGTGCGCCAGGGGAGCATCACTCGGCGGGCGAGCTTCCTCAAGCAACTGAAGGCCACCGGGCGTGACTTGCTGATCCTCGACGGCGGGAGTTCGCTCTTCGCGCTCGACGACCGCCTGAAGGACGCGGAACGCACCGAAGCCATTCGCAAGGCCAAGCTGATTGTCGAGGCCTACAACCGAATGGATTACAAGGCCATGGCCATCGGCCCCTTCGACCTGGCTGGCGGCCTCGATACCCTCCAGACCCTCCAGGCAAGAGCCAAGTTCGAGTTCCTTTCCGCGAATATGGTCCACAAGGGAACCCGGCAACTCTATTTCAAACCGCACACAGTGATCGAGGTCGCAGGGGTGCGTGTGGGCGTCATCGGCCTCACGCTCAACACCATGGGCTCCGCCTTCCTGGCAAAGGTGGCCCCGGACCTCGAGGTGACCGATCCCATCGAAGCAGCCAGGGCCTCGATGAACGACTTGAAGGGCAAGACAGATTTGCTGATCGCGCTCTCCCACATGAAGGAGGAGGCCACCTTCGAGCTGGCCAAAAAATTGAGCGATCTCCAGATCGTGGTGGATCCGTATATCCAGTACGGAAACCATCACACCTGGATTAAAGATGATGAGTGGGTCAGCTTCAAGGATCACACCCTGCTCCTGCGAAGCGACGGCCAGGGAGCCCGCATGGGCGTCGTCGACATCACCCTTCGTGAGTCGCAGAAGCCGTTGGTGTTGGAGGCCCGCGTGAGTGAGTTGGAGGATTCCGTTGCGGCGAAGTCAGCCACGGCAGAGGAAAAGGCGGAGTTGGAGAAATCTCGCGGAAAAAACCCCTTCAAGTTCGAACGAATCAGCCTCGAGCCCCACCACAGGTCGGACCCAGACATGGACCAGCTCGTTGAGGAATGGAAAAAAAACATCGATCCGCAGAAGGTGGCGCACCTCGAGAGCGCTCTGCCCCGGAAAAACGAATATCTGACGGTCGAAAAGTGCAAGACTTGCCACACGAAACAATACGAGAACTGGAAGACCACGAAGCACTCGCACGCCATGGCATCTCTCGCCGAGACGGGCGATCAGCATCGCTACGACTGCGTCGGTTGCCATTCACTTGGCTACGGGGAAGCCTTTCTCGACACATCAAGAGTGGGATCCTTCGCCGATGTCCAGTGCGAGTCCTGCCACGGCACCAACGTCAAGCATGCGGACGACCCAAAACAGTTCCAGTTCTCAAAGGTCCAGCGAAGCGACTGCATTGTCTGCCACAACAAGGAGCAGACCCGCAACGAGTTCAATTACGCGACAGCCAAGCCGAAGGTCCAGTGCCCGAAGTCTTGATACCCTCCTCGCGGAAGAGGAAGACCTCCCCCGCACCGGCCGCCTGACGGCGTCCCTCCGTCTCGCGCTTCGAGTTCGCTCCAGGCGTCACGGGCTCTCCGCCTTGGTCGCCCTCCCCCCCTCCTCGGCGCTCGATAAGCGCCTGCAGGGCCATTGCCAACAGCCCTGGAACAGGCACATCTCGCAACGCCCTGGCATCTCGCTTACGATGAAGGTGTTTTCCCGTGGACCCATTGCCAAGACATTATTGTAGCCTCGGAGCAGGTCCGCCCATTGTCGTGGTGGGCGGCGGTGTGATCGGGCTTGCGATCGCCCGGGAGCTTGCCCGAGAGGGTTGGGCTGTCACCGTGGTAGAACGTGGTCAGCCGGGCGCCGAGGCTTCACGCGCAGCAGCTGGCATGATCGCGCCCCGGGTTGAATTCAAGCACGGGAGTTGGCTCTGGAACGCTGGGCTCGAGTCAAGGCGACTCTATCCACGCTTCGCCGCGGAGCTTGAGGACGAAACGGGCATATCGATCGACCTGCGCTTGAGCGGGCTTCTCGTGCCCATCTTTTCCGAGGAGGACGAGACCAGGTACGAGCCTTTTGACTCGGATCGCCTGAGCGCCCGTGAGGCACGTGAGCTGGAGCCCTCACTTACGGAGAGCCTCCGTGGCGCTCTTCTATATCCGGAGGACGGCAGCGTGGACAATCGAGCGCTCATCGAGGCGCTCTTGGCTTCTCTTCAGGCTCGCAGGGTAAGACTGCTCACGAACACGGCGGCACTCGAGGTGCTCGTTGATTCCGATAGAGTTTGCGGAGTCAGCACGAGTCGAGGCGTGATCGAGGCCTGCGCCGTCGTCAACTCGGCCGGCGCCTGGGCCGGAGATTTGAAAGTGCCCGGCATTGACCTGAAAATGAGGCCCGTCAAGGGTCACATGATCTCGGTTCAGACGAAGGCGCTCAGAGGCCGACCGCTCCCGGTAAGAGTACTTTATTCGCACACCAGTTACCTCGTCCCACGTGGCGATGGACGTGTCGTCATCGGCACCACCGTGGAAGACAAGGGTTTTGACAAGACCGTGGAAACCGGGCAAATTGCCCACCTTATCGAAAGAGCCCGCCAAGTCTGGCCCGACGTCGTCCAGACCCAGTTTGTGGAAGCCTGGACAGGGCTTCGTCCTCTGGGACCCGAAATTGAGCCGCGGATCGGGGCCGCGGGCCCGATGGGCTATGTAGTTGCCATCGGTCACTATCGAAACGGGATCCTCCTGAGTCCACTCACGGCGCTGCGGGTCGCGGACGCGCTCTCGGGCAGCCTTGCGCGGCCCTGAATCGGAGGCCGCCAGAGGATCAGCTTGGATCTGAATCCAGGTAACTTACAGCAGTTCGCCAAGGAAACGGTAAAGAGACTCCAGGGTGGGAAAAGACTCGGCTCGCAGGTGGCGAAAAACCACTTCGCCTCTCGGCAGTTCACCGGGAAGACCTTTACCAAAGCAGAGAGAGACCTCGGGGGGATTGGGCCGAGCTTTCGGCAGGATCGGCAACAGTGCCGCGGGCACTTCGCCAGTTAGCTCCAGCTCCAGTTCGGTAGGATCACGCCTCTTCAAGCCACGAAGGGGCTTCGTAAGAAAACGATTCAACTTGAAGTACCTGTAGTTGGCGCTCGCCCTTGCATCCGGACGATGCGTCTCATGAACGGGGTGAAATAGATGTAGCACCAGCGATTCGTTGCATGCATCGGCAATTTGAACGCCCATCCTCCGGAGCCGCCGGGCCAGATCTTCATCCTCGTAGCCCCAGCCCACAAAACGCTCATCGAAGCCATTCACTGCCTCAAAATCACTGCGGTGCACGGCAGCATTGGCTGTAAGGAGCTTCGGTCGCGGCTTGAGGTGCGTGATGGCATAGAAGCGGTTCTTCCACCGCAGAAGACGTAAAGCCGGCAGATCTCGCCGCAACACATCCGCCAGGATCTTGTCGGTCGAAAGCTCGCGGGAGAGAATTCCCAGGGTCTCCTCCTCAGTAAGAAGACAGCGGCCCCCGGTAATCGCACGGCCGGGCACGCACCTCTCGAGGGGAAGCGTCAAGGTCTCCGGCAGCGGCACGCAGTCGCCGTCGGTGAGTACGAGCACATCCCCCGAAGCCGATTTCGCTGCCTGGTTGCGGGCACCCGCAAGTCGAAAACCCTCGTGCCGTTGCCAGACGTGCTGAAGTCGATAAGACGCGGCTCTCGACATGCTGCGCACGAGGTCGGCCGTCTCGGGCCCGGAGCCGTCGTCAGCAACGACGACCTCGAAATCACGGCAGATCGACCGGCCATATCCCTCCAGCACAAGACGCAGCGCGTCGGGGCGATTGTGGGTCGAGATGATGACGCTCAATCGAGGCTTCAGGCTCTGGCTCCTGTTTCAAACTTTGTTCATTTGCCCCTCGACGTGGAGTCTCCAGGTACCGCACGGCACCAGGAGCTAGGCCCCAAACTTGCTCAGGCGGGATGCATGAGCAAGCGCAAGAGTCAAGAGGTCAGTCGCATGAAAGACGCCAAGATCGCCCACCATGAGGGAGCGCTCCGTAAGCTTGGCGTCCGGCCTTGAAAGGGCGAGCGGAGAACGGATGATCGTGGGTACGGGGTGCCAACTGTGCTCCTTGCAAATGCACGGGGTCGAGTGGTCTCCGGTCACGATCAAGACCTCTGGCTTCAGGGCCTCGATCCTCGGGATCATGGCATCGACGATCTCAAGCTGCCGGACCTTCTCCAGGAAATCGCCCGTGTGGCCAGCGGCATCGGTCCCCTTGAAGTGAACGAAAAAGAAGTCATGTTCCACGTACTTCCTCTCGAGGAGGGAGATCTCTTCATCAAAATTCTTTGGTGACCCCAGGACGGTCATTCCGACGAGCGCCGCGACTCCGCGATACATCGGGTAGGCGGCTATGGCGGCTGCATTGAGGCCGTAGCGATCGTTGAAGGGCATCACCTCGGGGAGGCCCGAGAAGCCTCTCAGGAGCAGCCCGTTAGCCCTCGGCTCGTCTTTCAGAATTTCACGGGCGAGGGAGAGGAATCGGTTCACGACTCTGGCCGATGCCGCTGCCTGCGGTCGCCCCGCCTCGATCGGGATCAGCTTGCGTCCCTCCCTCTGCGGATCATTGTCCTTGATGGCAGCGTCAAGACCTTCGCCCCGGAACACCACGGTAAATCGGTGCTCCTTTCCGGGCAGCAAATAGATCTGGGTACCTTCCACCTTGCCCCCTAAACCTGAGAGAACCTTGGCGCAGAGCCGCCGGTTTTCCTCGTCCGATGGTTTCGCTGCCCGCCGGTCCAGCACGACGTCGTTGACGTTTATCGTCGCGTAGTTGGCCCGGGCGGCAAGGTCACCCCGGGCAAAGGCAAAATCGCTTCCAAGCGCCTCGAGAGCGCCGCGTCCAAACTCGACCTCGTACGGATGATAGCCAAAAAGGGAGAGATGCGCAGGACCGCTTCCAGGTGTGACGCCAGGCTCGACCATCTTCATCCTCCCTCCAGAGGATGTGGCGGCCAGACGATGCAAGTTGGGTAGTTTAGCCGTTTCGAGCTCCGATAGCCCGGTCTCCGGGTGCGGCAGTCCGCCGAGTCCGTCCAACAAAAGCAGGATGATCTTTTTCTCGGGGATCTTGAGGACCAGGTCACGCGTCTTGTCGTGGATCATGAAGGATTTTCCTTGGAGAAATGTGTCCCGTGGCAAGCTGGCAGCTGGCATTTTTCGTCCGTCGGATCCTCAGCCTTGCGACGCACTTGCCTTCCACAACTGGGTCAACATACTACGCCGCATGCGTATCGCGATCAATCACACGCGATTCAGGAACCAGGGTGGCATCGAGTTCCACATATTCCAGCTCGTGGAGCGCCTGCTCGCCGACGGGCACGAGGTCCACTGCTTCGTACGCCGATGGACTCCTCATGACCACCCACGGCTGCGATTTCACCACGTCCCAGTCCTCCCCCTCGGCGAAGGAGTCAAGGCACTCACCTTCGCCTATGCGTCTTTCCTCAAGATCTCGAGGGAGCGTTTCGACGTTGTGCACGGCTTTTCAAAAACGTTCGAGCAGACCGTTTATACCGATGGAAGCGGGTCCTTCAGCGACTACCGTCGGTACCTTGGATCAGCAAGCTTGTGGCGGCGCATCACCACGTTCCGGCCGCTCCTCGCTTTCGCAACGTGGCACATTGAGCGGCGGCGGTTCCGGCGCACTCCACCACCCCGCGTTCTTGCGATGTCCGCGGACACGCGGGAGCAAATCCTGCGGCGGCACCGGTTTCCCGCCGAACGCATCGTAGTTGCCTACAGCGGCGTGGATACGCAACGTTTTCAGCCCGGGACGTCACCAGCGTTACGTGAGGCCGTCCGTGCCCGCCTCGGCACCCCCGAGAAGCGCCTCGCCCTCCTGTGTATCGGCAACGACTTTCGACGGAAAGGATTCGATACGGCGATCAAGGCCATGACCCTCCTTCCCAAGGCATTGTGCGCGCTCTGGATACTCGGGCAGGACAGGAACAGCTCGCGCTACGAGAGGCTTGCAGAAAGGCTGGAAGTCGAGGCTCGATTTCTTGGCTCGAGTGCCGATCCCACTGAGCTGTTTGCCGGAGCTGACGCGTTCCTCTTCCCGAGCCGCTTTGACGTCTTTGGAAACGCAGCACTCGAGGCCCTCGCATCCGGGCTTCCAGCGATCTTGAGCAGGAAGGCGGGAGTGAGCGAGCTCGTCGAGGACGGACACGATGGACTCCTCCTGCGCGACCCCGAATCCCCCCTTGCGCTCGCCCAGCTCGTCCGACGGATCTTCGATCCCGAGCTGCGTCAAAAACTCGCCATGAACGCCCGCGAAACCGCCAAGAAGTACTCCTTCGAGGCTTATTACCGACGAGTCCTCGAGGCTTATCACACAGCACAAGGAACAGGGCCAAAACAACTTGAAGAAGAGAAAGATCCCGGCGCTGATCAATAGGCCCTTGTGGCTGTTTCTTGGCCACACAGGTGACTCCATGCCGCCGGATCCCTAAGATAGAAGCGTGGCGATCATTTTTTTGCCACTCTGAAACCTGTGGCCGTGCAAGTCCCACTCTCAACCTCTCTTCCTCCCCGGTATCAGATCCTTCGCCTTCTGGGCGAGGGCGCAATGGGTCGTGTTCTGGAGGCTCTGGATCAGAGAGAGGGTCGTCGTGTGGCCGTCAAGACGCTCAGGGCGTCGTCGCCAGCGGACCGGCGACACATGGAGGCCGAGGTTCGGACCCTCTCTCGGCTCCAACACCAGGGTATCGTCCGTTTTCTCGACACGGGGATTTGCGGCGACGAGATCTTTTTGACGATGGAAGTCTGCGATGGCGTCACTCTTGACCGTTTCCTCGAGCTAGGCCTTCCTGGAAGTGGCGCGATTCGCTGGCTACTCAAGGCGGCGATGCAGCTCTCCGAGGCCCTGGCCTATCTCCACTCCTGCGATGTGATCCACGGAGACTTGAAGCCAGCGAACATCGTGGTGCTTGGCTCACTGAATGCGGAGGACCCATCGGACGAGTCTCGGCTACGTGGGCTGTTCGACGCCCCGAACTTCAGCGTGAAGATCCTCGATTTCGGCCTGGCGAAAAATTTGGGGGCCTTGCTCCAACCCGGGGAGACAGCGGCAGGCACGCCGCTCTACATGTCCCCGGAGCAACTCCGCGTTCAGGCCACCGAGAGATCGGACCTCTACTCGCTGGGCGCCCTCCTCTATCACCTCGTCACGGGCAAGCCGCCTTTCCCCGGCCTGTCGCAGATCCTGTCCGGAAAGAGCCCTCCTCGCCCCGGCGACTTGAACCCGGCATGCCTGCCAGCCCTCTCGCAGTTGATCCTTCGGCTGCTCGCCCGCGAGCCACACGATCGCCTCGCCTCGGCGAGCGAGGTTCGGGAGCACTTGCTCGACATCCTCGAGCCTGGCCGCCCGACAACTCAGATTCCGGATCGACTACTCCCCACGGTCTTCGTTGGCCGTGTAACTGAACTCAACAGGCTCAGCGCCCTCGTCGCAAGCGCCGCGGCCAGAAAAGGTTCGTCCCTGCGCATAGGCGGGCCCCGTGGCTCCGGCAAGAGCTGGCTCCTACGCGAGAGTGGAATCATCGCCGAAGCGCTCGCCGACCACGGTGTGCCCACGTTTCGGCTCACCTTTTCGCCTGGAAACAGCAGCTTCACAGCGTTCTCAACCCTGTTCGATGATCTCTCATCGCTCGAAGATACCTCGGGTCCTGAACCTCACTCGGCGTCGCCGTTGACCGAAGCTCTCAAGGAGTGGAAAGCGGCGGTGGCGGAACCCCAGGGCCCCGACTCCCCACCGTTGCCAGCCTGGACAGACGATGGATCCGGAGCGGCGGCGAAAATCCTCCGTGATCGACGGGTCGATGCGGCCCTGAAGATTCTGTGTGCCGCTTGCCAACGCCCGCTCTTTCTTCAAATCGAGGATGTGCAGCACGCAGGCGAGCTTGAGATCGAGATCCTTGGCCGACTTTCCCGCCGCGCCAGAGACTGGCCTGTCGCCCTGGTAGTCACACACCGCACCGACTCCCAGAAGACCTCGGAGATTCTTGCTCGCTGGCTCCAGGACTTTGACACAAACTCTGCAACCGGCCCGATCCTGTTGGCCGGACTCTCGGACGGCGAGGTGGCGAAACTGGTGGAGCGCAGACTCTACCCAACGAGCAAGATTTCGCCGGCACTCATGGAGGCGCTTACCAAGAGATCGGAGGGGAACCCTCTGGCGCTTTCTCGTTGGCTCGAAATCCTTTGGGGACAGGGGCACCTGAGGCGAGCCGACGGCGACTGGCAGCTGGCCCAGGACCAGCAGCAAGGCGACCTCCCTCCAGAGAGCCTCTGGGGTCCCCTTTTCAGGGCGATCCCGGAGGCAGATCGAGCGCTCCTGACGGCAACGTCGATTCTGGGCACTCCGTCATCTGCGGCGACGCTGGGTCGGGTCGCCGGGCTCGAGGCCGGCTCGATCGAGGGCGAATCCCTACAGGCCAGCCTGCGTCGACTGGCAAAGAAAGGTCTCCTGGCAGAAGATCGTGACGGATTCCGCCCAACGCCGGATCTCGAGGACGGAGGGGCTGGCGCCCTGGCGATGTTTGGAGTTTTGGGCGCGAAGGCCATCGAGGCCTTTCACGCGCGCGCGGCCGCCTCGATCCTTGAATCAAGCGGCGCCAGCGACGGACACGCGGCTCTTCGCATCGCGCGTCACCTCGAACGATCGGGCAATCCGTACGAGGCGGCACGATACTATTCCGTGGCCGGCCGACACTTCGCGAACGGGTTTCTCAACACGCTCGCGATTGATGCCTACCAGAGGGCCCTGGCGCTTTCTGACTCGCAAGATCTGCAGGGGGAAATTGAGGAAGGCCTGGGCGATCTGCACGGCCGCCTTGGCCACTACGCTGTGGCGCTTCAGCGTCTAGGGGAAGCTCTCTCGAAGCGGGGAGTGAGCCTCTCTCTTCTCGACAAGATCGGCCGAGTGCTGCATCGCCAGGGCGAGTTGACGCAGGCAACCCGCGTCTTCACGGAGTGCCTCGAATCCGCAGGAGAGAACGAAGCCGCTCGCGCTCTGGCGCTCCTTCGGCTGGGCGGCTTGCTACTGGAGCGAGGACAGGCGGCAGAGGCTCGCGATCGACTGGAGGAAAGCCTCAGTATTTGCACCCGCCTCGGTGATGTTCGACAGACGGCGAGGGTTCAATTCAGCCTTGGTGTCGCGGAGAAACAACAAGATCGGCCAGACATTGCCGCCCTGCGCTTCGAGGAGGCGCTACGAAACGCCGAGCGATCCGGCAGCGTCCTCGAAGCGGCGACGACTCTCAACAACCTGGGGAACATCCACCGGGCCCTGGGGGATGAGCAACGCGCCATCGACTGCCTGCGCCGTTCGATGACGGCACGCGAGAGCATGGGAGACCGTCAGGGCATCGCAATTGTGCTCAACAACATCGCACAGGTACACCTGATGCGGGGCGAGCTACCGGCCTCCCGCGCTGCGACAGAAAGCTCCCTCCAGATCTTCGCTGAAGTCGGTGACAAGCGAGGCATCCTCATTGCTCGGTCCAATCTCGGCGCGACGCTTCTCCAGCTTGGTCAGCTACAGGCCGCCCGGGAGCAGCTTGAGGCGGTGACCGGCGAGTCGAAACGGCTCCAACTTTATAGAATCCTGGAGTCGGCTCTTTGCACCCTCGGAGCGCTGGAGCTCGATGCCGGATACTACCCAACGAGCGCCGAGCACGTCCGTGAGGCGCTCAGGAGCATCCCGGAGGACAAGCCGATTGAGCTTCGCGCCCACGCGCTCTCACTCGCCGCAGCGGTCTCGCTCAAGCAGAACAACAGGGAAGCGGCCGAGGATGCCTTCCGCGAAGCTTCCTTCCTGGCGAACGAGATTCATCTTCGGGGCAAGCTCGGCCTCTTCCATGCGGTCGAGATGCGCCTCCACCTCCTGCGCGGCGAGATCGAGGAGGCTCTGAAGGCCGGACAGCCCCATCTGACCCACCAGGGCAGTCTCGACAAGCTACACTGGGGGCTGCTGCATGTGGAGGCTGGCAAGGCTTACCGCGAGTTGGGCCCTGATTGGGCCGATCGTGCCGAACGAGAGCTTACAAGGGCGATCCGCATTTTTGAGTCCATGCCGAGCCCCCTCCACGCGGCCGAGGCTCGAATTGAGCTTGGAATCTACTGGCGGCTTCTTGGGGAGGACCTGACCTCGGAGGACCTCTTTAGAAGTGCAAGGGAGGAGCTGAACTCCTGCGGCGCCTCTCAACGTATCGAAGAGCTGAATATTGTAAAGGATCTCAGACCATGAGCCAGGTGCTGTACCGTCGCAAAGCCATCCTTTCCCGCATTCGCAAGGCACTCGATGCCTTCTACATGCTCCAGAAGATTGACTGGGAGTACGATATTCGCACCACCCTCGAGAAGATTCTCGCGCTGGTGCTGGAAGAGGTCGAGCTCGAGGGAGGAAAACAAATCGAGCGTGGTTTGATCATCATCCAGCCCGACGGGGGCGGAAATCTCGAGATTCATGCTGGCTGGAAGGCCGACGACCCCGACCTTGCCTTCAGCCGTACCGTGGTCCAACAGACCATTGCGACGGGCGAGCCCATTCTCTGCGAGAACGCCAAGGACGACCTCCGCTTCAGGGAAGCCGAGAGTATCAAGAACCTCGTGACCCTCTCCCTGATCTCGGTCCCGCTGACGTTTGAGGTGCAGCGTATTGGCGCCCTGTACATCGAGAGCAAGTCGCCAAGCAACTTGTTCGACGAGTCGGATCTTGATTTTTTGAAAGAGTTCACCGAGTGCATCGCCCCTTACCTCAAGACGGCGCTGACCCACCAGGGGCACGTGAAGGCGCTCCTCAGGCTACAGGAGGAGGTTAGCGGGCAGTACCAATTCTCGAACATTATCGGGCGCAGCGCCTCCATACAAAATGTCTTTGACCTGGTCCGAATCGCGGCCGGGAACGATCGCACGGTTCTCATTACCGGCGAGTCTGGCTGCGGCAAGGAGCTGATCGCGAACGCGATTCATTACAACGGTCCCCGCAAGAACAACGCATTTGTGGTTGTCGACTGCTCTGGCTTGAGCGAGCACCTCCTCGAGAGTGAGCTATTTGGTCACCGACGTGGAGCCTTCACTGGCGCCTCCAGCGACAAGGTAGGAGCCTTCGAGGAGGCGAACAACGGAACGATCTTTCTCGACGAAATCAGCGACGCGTCCAAGCCTCTCCAGCAGAAACTACGACGCGTGCTTCAGGAAAGTGAGATCCGCCGGGTTGGCGAAAACATCTCCAGAAAAGTCAACGTTCGCGTCATCTGCGCAACGAACAAGAGCCTCCCTGGGCTCGTGGAACACGGCGAGTTCATCCGTGATCTCTACTTCCGGATCAACAAGTTCCCGATCCACCTTCCGCCCATCCGTAACCGCAGAGAGGACATCCCTCTCCTCGTCGAGCACTTCCTCTCGAAGGCTGGAGCGACCGACGGCGCCCCCAGGAAACGCATCCACCCCGATGCGCTGGAAATGCTCCTCGCGCGCGATTGGGCCGAGAACAACGTCCGCGAACTCCGTAACACGGTAGAGCTCGCCTGCGACTTCGCGCCGGATGGAGAAATTACGCGCAAGACACTCGAACGGGTCCTGCGTGTGCAGCGCGGTGAAATGGAGAAGCCTCTCGATGCGTCAACGAGCCAGCCCCACCGGGACTTCTCTCGGACCTCGGGAAGTCTCGTGGAAATCCACATTGATGCATTCCGCACGCTCCTGGAAAACGCAAGAACATTCGAGCGCCCGGAAGACCTGGAAAAGGAGGAAACCCCCTTCTACCGAATCCAGCTTGAGGTGGCTGCTCGAGCCATTATAGAGGGGCTCCGAGCCGTAAATTGGAAGCTCCGACCTGCAGCAAAAATCCTCGGAATCAGCCCGACAAAACTCAGGTACGAGCTCAAGACATACTTGCAATTGACACTCAATAGCTGCGGCGGAAAGTGCGATGAGGCCGCCAAGAAGCTGGGCATCCCCGCAGAAGTGATCGAGAAGAAGGCCGCTGATTTTGGCCTGGAGGAGCTACTTTCGACAGAAGGGAAATCACGATGAGAAAACAGGGAAAGTCGATGCGCATAGGCGTCCTCCGCGTTTACTTCATGATCTTGGACGCTCACTCGCTCAAGGAGAAGCGGATGGTGGTTCGATCGCTCAAGGACCGCCTCTCAAATACTTTCAACGTCGCCGTCGCCGAGATAGGTTCCAACGACAAGTGGCAGGTCGGGGAGCTGGGCCTCGCCACGGTCGGCAACGACGCCAAATTCGTCAACTCAGCAATGGAAGAAGTGAAGAACTTCATTCAGTCGAACCCCGCAATCCGAATCATCGAGTCCGACATCGAGATTATCTAGACCTCAGGCGCAGCAGCTCCCGTCGTCTTGACCGTGGTGGACTCGCGCGACAGCAGCTCGCTCCGCGACCGGGCGACATATGTGGAGCCCCATCGAAACGCTCCTCCAGCCCCCCTGATCACCGGAACGCCACTCGCCTTCGACCAGGCACGGCTCGAGTGGGCGAGTCCAGTCACAAGTTCTTGTGGCGTGAAAATCCAGGGCGGCACAACGCTCAAGTTGGGCTAAGATCAGGTTCACCGTGGGTAACATCCACAGGAAGAAACAAAAGGCGAAACGTCGTGCACGACGGGTGGCCGAGGCGGCCTGGGAAGCCGTCGACCGCTCGGATCTCCTGAAGGCCGAAAAAACCTTGCGAAACGTACTGAAGACCCGGGCGGGCGACTGCGTCCTGTGGAACGACCTGGGTCTCGTTCTGTGGCGCAAGGGCGACCTGCGCGAGGCGGAAAGTGCCTTGCGCACTGCTATCACGCTCCGTCCGCACTACGAGGACGGCAAGATGAACCTCTCGGCACTGCTTGCATCGCGCGGCTTTTACCGCCAGGCTCTCCGCCTCGAGGAGGAGATGGCTCGGAGCTCATCGCGGTCGGAGTTTCACCACAAGATGGCCGAGGAGTATCGCCAGCTCGCCGAGACACGGAGCGCCGCCCTCAACGCCTCGGCTGAGACGGGAGAAGGTTCCTCTGCCCGGGATGGATAGTCCTTCTTCTCCATCTTGTGCCTCGCCGCCTCGACCCACTTCTGCGGGGGCTGACAGGCGCGTGCGCCATTGGAGCGATGTCTGCATCGCAAGCTCCATCGAGCCGCGAGAGCGGCATCGCACGGAATTCACTATCCAGGCCCGTTCGGCCCAACAAGATTGATGACTGGACCGCACGAGCTCATGGCCCGACGCTCCAGACGGGAATGTCACCACATGTACCGCGCGGCAAGAAATGGAGCCTCCCTCCAGGACGAGCAGACGATTTCCTGAGCGGTATGCGAAAATGGAAGTTGTGGCCTTGTTGGAAAGCACGCCCGAGAAGCGCCGGAAATTCCGTTGATGATCGGAGCAGCGCTCGTGTGCTATATCTCTCAAGATTTCTAATGGTCGGAATAGCCCTGTGGCCAAGAAAGGCATGGCGTACGTCGAAATGATTGCAAGGACAGTTCACATCCAGAGTGCTCTCCCTTTCCACTGCGCGTTCCGTCGCCTGACTCTCCCTTGGCTCTCGAGCATCCTTATTTTCCATGGTTGCCATCACGTCGGGCCAGGCACGCTGGTGCGGGACCGCTTCGACTACAGCGAAAGCATCGCCCAGTCGTGGAAGGAGCAGACACTGCTCAATCTCGTCAAGCTACGGTACATGGACTTGCCAGTGTTCCTCGACGTGGGTCAGATCGTGAGCGGATACACGCTCGAGTCGAGCGCGGATCTCTCCGGATCCATCGTCTGGCCGCGTGCCGCCGATGCGGTGGGAGTTGGGAGCAGCTGGAGGTTCACGGACAGGCCAACAATTACTTACACGCCCCTGACCGGTGAGTCATTCCTGCGCAGTCTGATCGCACCCATCCCCCCCATGTCTGTTTTTTATCTCCTTCAGTCGGGGTATCCGGCCGACTTCGTTCTTGGGCTTGCAATCAGCAACTTGAATGGACTTCGCAACCCCCTGACGACGAGTGCTGTGCCCCGCGATCGTGTTCAGGACTTCGGTCGCGTGCTCGAACTGCTCCGGGATCTGCAAGTCCACGGCGCGTTTGGTCTGCGAGTCGAGATTGGCACCGCCAAGGAGGAATCGGTCATCCTCTTTTTTCGGGCGGACAACCTTCCCGAGCCGATTGTCGCCAAGATCAACGAGGTCCGAAGCCTTCTCGGCATTCCGCAGGACCGCACACGGCTTCGCCTCGTCTATTCGCCGGTGCGCGGCGGCCCCGATGAGCTCACGGTCCAAACTCGCTCGGTTCTTCAGTCGCTCCTGGCCCTCTCGGGAGCTGTGGAGGTTCCTCGCGTTCACGTGGAGGAAGGGCGAGCGGTGCCCTTGCCCGATCCGGACCCTGAAACGAAACGCACCCTCGCCTTCTCAATTCACTCCGGAAAGGAAAGACCTGCGGACGCTTTTGTCGTCGTTCCTTATCGAAACCTCTGGTACTGGATCGATGATACGGACTAGCGATCGAAGCGAGTTTTCGCCTTTATCCTCTTTCTCTTCACGCTGTCGGACTCGAAGGGCAATGACCGCCTTCCCCTTATCACGATCCCGGCGGGGTAGCCGGGGACAGGCCCCATTGACGGTGTAAAAAGAGATTGCAGTCGCCTTTCTGGCCGCTCGGCGTGCCCCGCTCCACACGGCTGCCGGATGGCTGAAGCGAAGCCCTCGTCCGGTCACAGTGGCCGTGGGCTGGGACGATGGGTTGACCACACTCCGCAGCAGGATCACACGACTCGAGAAGCGCAGCAAGCGCCCCCGCGGCATCCTGCGGATCCCGCTCGAATACCCCTCGCGCAACAGACGTCCACGAGGAGTGGGCCCTGGTGGGATGAGGTTTGCGAAGAGCCCATGCAGCACCTAAAAGTTCGAGCCATACAAATCCACTTTGAAGAGCTGCAAGGCGTCGGGGTGGGCGATCGTGCGACGGAGATCGCGGAGCGGAAGGGAATGGGACACACGGACACCATCTGCGACCAAGCCATGGAGCAAGTGTCCGTGGCTCCGACCGGGCCACCTCGGGGTTGAGACTCACGCCCGCAGAACTCCAACGCCTGCCAACCTTCTGTGAAGAGCTGGCCGCAGGGTCGCACCCCCGGTGTGCTGAGTTCGACTTTCGCCTGTTTTCTTGCCACTGCGCAAGGGTAGCGGCCAGGTATTGGCGGGGGTAACCCAATGGGCACACGCACAGGAGAAGTCTGACTTCAAAGGTCAACTTCCCTGCCGAGCAGGTTCATTCGGAAGCTCCCTACATTCTCGGGGGACCGAGGGCGGTCCGCATTCGAGGGTCTTGGTGGAGACACCGGACTGGCGTTTCGTCGCGTCGCCCACTTGAGCTTCTCGACAAAGCCCAAGTTTTCGGTTTCGCTCTCGCCACTCGAGAGGACGATGCACAGGTCTCGATCCCTCAGACCTTCGAGCCAGTTGCCAAGTCGGTCTGCAGTTCGCGCAAGAAACTTGAAAGGCGTCGTGAGGGACTGCCCGGCTAGTCCTCCTTCTCCATCTCGTGCTTCGCCGCCTCGACCAGCTTCTGCTGGAGACTGACAGGAACAATCTCGTAATGGGATGTCTCAATCGAATACGTGCCCTGGCCCCCCGTCATCGAACCGAGGCTGCTCGCGTAGTCCGTGATCTCGGAAAGAGGCACTTGAGCCCTGAGCGTCTCTAGTGTGCCGGTGGAGTCAGCGCCGACGACACGAGCCCTGCGTCGGTTCAAATCGCCCTGAATATCCCCCATGCGCTCGATGGGAAACGTCACCTCGAGATTGACGATCGGCTCGAGCAAGACGGGCTTCGCTTGCCGCATGGCCAGTTTGAAGGCGTCTCGCCCGGCCTTTTGAAATGCCACGTCCTTCGAGTCGACGGGGTGCTCCTTGCCGTCGTAGATCTCGACCTTCAGGTCGACGACCGGATAGCCAGCGATCACTCCACGCTCCATCACCGTACGAATCCCCTTCTCCGCCGAAGCGACATAGCTGGCGCTGATGGATCCTCCAAAGACCTTGTTGTGGAATTCGATGCCTTTCCCACGTTCGAGGGGCTCGACGCGCAGCCAAACCTCCGCGAACTCACCCGCTCCCCCCGACTGTTTCTTGTGCCGGTAGTGGTCGTCACCTCGAGCCGATATCGTCTCGAGGTAGAGCGTCTTTGGCTCCCTGGTGATAACCTCAACTCCGAATCGTGTCTTCAGACGATCCCACAGAACGCCCAGGTGAAGCTGGCTCACGCCAGCCACGACCATCTCGTGCGTGCGGGAATTTCGCGTCGCGCGGACCATGACGTCCTCGTCGATCACTTTGACGATGCTCTCTGCAAACTTCTTCTCGTCCGCCTTGTTCTTCGGTTCGACGGCCCGGGCAAACATGGGCGTCGGAAGCGGCAAGTGGTCGATGACCATCTTCTTGTCGGAGCACAGAGTATCGAAAGTTTTCAGCCCCTCCAGCTTCGCGATGGCGACAAAATCGCCAGCGCTCACCGATTCCACGGTCTCTTGCTCCCTCCCTTGCATCCGGACTAGCTTGTGTACTTTCTCGAGCTTGCCCGTGTGGGGATGGAGGAAATTTTCGTTGTGCGAAATCGTTCCTGAGAAGACCCGCACGAAGGATAGCTTGCCGACGTAGGAATCGCTTACGACCCGAAAAACATGAGCACAGAAGGGGTCCTCGAGACCCGTGGTCAGCGGAACCTTCTCCCCATTTTGAGCGACCGGGGAGTGCATCATTCGTCCCCGCGACGCGGTGACTGGAGGCGCATAGGCTCTCAACGCCTCCGAAAGCTCCAGGACCCCGATATCCGTCTCGCCGCTAGTGAACAGAACAGGAAAAACTGAACGGGTTGCAACGGCAATCTTTACCTGTTCACGTACCTCCTCGTCCGTCAGTGTCTCGCCTCCCAGGTACCGAACCATGAGGGCCTCATCGGTTTCAATCACACTCTCGAGGAATCGGTCTGAGGCGGCCCTTGCGGCTGAAGATGGGGCCGGATTTCCAAGTGTGAGCTCCACTTGTGTGAACTTGGAGCCGTTCCCGCTCGAGAGTGTCAGCGGGAGACACCGGGAGCCAAGCTCCCCTGCGATCTGCGCAAAGATGGTCTCGCTGCGAGCCTGATCACGATCGCAACGGTTCACCACGATGAAGCAAGGAATCTTCGCCTCTTCCAGGATCTGCCAAATCTTTCTGGTATTCGGACGCACGCCCTCATCGGCGTCCACTACCAGCACGGCACTCTCGACGACCGGAAGAGCGCAGTAGACCTGCCCGATGAAGTCTCGGTAGCCCGGCGTGTCGAGGAGGTTGAGGGTCGTCCCCTTGACGTCGGCATGCACCCAGGTCAAGTCGATTGAGTGCTTGTGCGCTTTCTCCTGCGTATCGTAATCACTAACCGTCGTTCCGTCCTCGATCCGACCCTTTCGCGAGATTGCCTTCAACTTGAAAAGAAGACTCTCAAGAAGAGTCGTCTTGCCGCAGCTTGAATGACCACAGAAGGCGACGTTTCGAATCGTCGCCGGAGCTCTGGACGCCATGCAATACCTCCGGAGGTGACTTGGAGGAGATGTGTTCTTGAACGGCTATTTGCCATTCACACCTGATTCTCCGACTTGTTCCAAGCCTATTCTGCCAAAGTCCACAATGTCAGCCAGGCGACGAGGCCCAACCGACACACACTACAATGCTACCTGAACTCCGCCCCTCCTACTGGACTCTTTCGACCGCTTCGCAGGTCTTCTTGAGGAGTGGGGCTTGCGGTGGAGGGGATCAAAAGCCATTGTTCTGGCTTCGAATTGGGCTGTCAACACCTCCAGGCGGTCTCCGGTGCTACCCCACCGGCAGGCTGCTGGACCACCTACGACCCGCTAGGCTTCAGAGTTCACACGAGGCGGAAACCGAGCTCGGTGTGACGGAAACCAAGTTTGCGTTGGTCGCGACAGGACGGCTCCAACAAGGAACACACTGTTTTCGTTGCACCGGTGCTGTTCGTTGTTTGCGTTGGTTCCACTGGCGCGTTGCTGGCCTACATCTTGCCCTCCTCCCTCTTGAGGTGGGTATCCGTTCTGCCCGCTGAGGGCGCCTGGACCTGCCTTCCCGGGAGCCTCCGAGCATACCGAAGCTACGCCCACCGCGAGCGGAGAAGGGCCGGTGGGAGAAGCCTGGCAATGAGAACCACCAGCGTGGTACGCTCCTGCACTAGACTCCTCGCGGGGGAGGAAGAGTCCCCCCCCGGCGCGCCTGGCGACCGCCCCTCCCCCACCTCGGCTCTCGATAAACACCCGGCGCCGACGACGGGGGAACGTTGGCCAGGATGTACCAATCATGACCGCGAGGAGCATAACCTATTACTGGAGGACCCATCGAATGATCGTGGACAAGCTGGACAATGCTTCCCTTTACTTCGGACTCGGCGAACGTATCGAAACGGCGCTGCGCTATCTCCAGGGGAATGACTGCACCAAGCTGGGCGTTGGAAAAATCCCACTTCGGGGTGATCAGATATTCGCTCTTGTTCAGGACAACACCACCAAGCCTCGTGAGCAAGGCGTGTGGGAGGCACATCGAAAATACATCGACGTTCAGTTCGTCGCCTCTGGCATCGAGGAGATGGGCTACTGCAACGTCAAGAGCCTGACAGTGCAGAAGCCCTATGACGAGACCAACGACTACGCGCTGTTTCAAGGTGTCGGGAGCTTCGTGACAGTCCCGGCCGGGTATTTCACGATCTTCTTCCCCGAAGACGCGCACGTCCCCGGTTCCGCCGTGCACGACAAACCCGCCGCGGTCAGAAAGGTCGTCGTGAAGGTTGCACTGTGAGAAAACTGGCTGGCTGAAGTCCTCGTGAGAGCACCGAAGACCTGGGGCCTTCCGTGGATGCCCGTTCCATCGCCTATCGGCTCATGCCCGCTCGGTGTGGTTGCCAGGTAACGAGGAGTGTCGTCGCACCCGGGGGAACCTGCGCACCCTCACGGGACAGCTTGCGATTACTGGCTTCGAATGAACTGGAGCACCTCATCTTCCATGTTCAGTGGGACGGGTGCCAGTGCGGCCGGATCTTCCGTGGGCGCCTCTCCCGCCTCCGTCTGGAGGTTGATGTCCGCGAAGCGAGCTCTTCCCTCGCAGGGTCGCAGGCCAAAGAAGACCTCGAACCGCTCGGCCTTCTCTGGTGCCACCGCGATACCGGAGATCTTTCGCCAGGAGAAGCTCCCCTGGCACGGGCCTGGCTCGACCATCTGTCCTGCGTCATTCTTCCCGGCGATAAACTGCCGGCTGACATTCTGATCGGTGAGCGACGAGAAGCGGATCCAGGCAACCACCGTGTCCATCGTCGGCGCCTTCAAGTCCTTCCCGTCCACAAGGACAGAGAAGCTGATCTTGGCTCCCGGAACGGTCGGCAAGCTGGGACTCCACCAGCCTCCGGCCTCCGCTTCTGCCGCGGCCGCTCCCTTGCCGGTCGCGGTCAGCCAGACGACCGCCGGAACATCTAGCTTGAGGCGCGGGCCGCCGTCCCTGAGGAAGGGCCGTCGGCTCCACCGCAGCTCAAATCCCGGCCCCGGGTTGGTCCAGGCCCATGGGCTGGGCTCCGGGGTCCCTCGGGGCTTGGCGCTGGGCCGCCAAAAGTAAGGAGACTCCTCGTGGTAGGTCTCCATCGGATCGACGTGAATGGCCTTCTGCGCAGGATTGCCCACAATGGGCACCGCCAGGTGGGGTGTCGATGAGTGCGGAATACGGATGGTGTAAAGCCCCAAGCCGAAATGCTCCATCCCCACTTCACGCTCCTCGGAACCTCGCTCGCGGCCCGTCGC
>SXIK01000242.1 GCA_005772855.1 Planctomycetia bacterium
GAGACTCTCTACTTGCTGGGCGAGGGAGACCGAGTTGTCGGAGTCTCAGGCTACACCGTTCGCCCCCCCGAAGCGCGCCTGAAGCCCAGGGTGTCCGCCTTCGTGACCGCCCGTCACGACAAGATCCTGGCCCTCAAGCCCGACCTCGTCCTTGCCTTCTCCGATCTCCAGGCTGAAATTGCGGCCGAGTTGATCCGTCGGGGCGTCTGCGTCTTCACGTTCAACCAGCGACGAGTGCCCGAGATCCTGAGTGCAATTCTGACTGTGGCGCGCATCGTTGGGGCCGAAACGAAGGGTCTCGAGCTGGTCGCGCGGCTCGAGGGCCAGCTCCGTTCCATTGGAAAATCTGCGGCCCGCTTCCCGCGGCGGCCTCGCGTTTTCTTCGAGGAGTGGCACGATCCCCTCATCAGCGGCATTGCCTGGGTCGAGGATCTCATTGAGATCGCAGGAGGGGAGCCCATCTTCCCCGAGCTCCGTGACAGGCAGGCCGGCAAGGAGCGAATCGTCGATCCGGCGGAAGTCGCGGCGCGAGACCCGGACGTTATTATCGCCTCGTGGTGCGGGCGCAGGGTCAAGAAGGCGCTCATTCGCTCGCGCCCGGGCTGGGGCGAGGTCGCCGCGGTTCGACTGGGTGAGATCCACGAGATTCACTCCTCCGTGATCCTGCAGCCGGGTCCGGCTGCACTTACCGATGGCGTCCGACAGATCCATGCGATCCTGGCCCGAGCGGCGGGGATCAGCATCGAGCCGGGTCTGACACCGGAGCGTGCGCCGTCGCCGCTGGGCGGGGACAAGGAGGTCGCATCGGATGGATGAGCCGCTTCGCGAGGGAGTCGACTACTACCTGGAGGAAGGCCTGTTTGTCCTGACCCGGGATTTCCTCCTCCGCCGTGGAACGTGTTGCCAGAGTGGGTGTCGCCACTGCCCCTACCGGCCTGTTGAGCAAGTCTCCGCGGACGGTTTTGCGAGCGCCGGGGGGGCGGCTCCTGAGGCGCCGGGACGAGGCGTGGTGCGGGATCCTGGAAGCTGCCAGGGCCGTTGACCCGAGCGGCGAGGAAAGCGCCGACACCAGTCAAGGGAGGGGACTACCCCCATTTGCTCTCAAAAGTTCGTCTCGGCGGCAGGCCGAAAGGTGAGGCCGTGCACGATCACGTCGTCCGGCATCACGAGCACCGAGCGAAGGGCCTCGGCAACGCTCTCGGGCTTCATGTAGTCGGGCCGTTGATTTGCGCGAAATGTTGTGTCGGTGCCGCCAGGATAGACCGCTGACACCCGGATTCCGTGTGGACGCAGCTCCTTGAGCAGGACACCCGACAGCCCCTCGAACCCCTTCTTCGCAGCCGTATAGGCGCCCATTGTCTCGTTGGCGAAGTGGCAGACTGTTGAGAGTACGTTGACGATGTGCCCGGCCTTCCGCGGGATCATGTCGCGCAGAACTTCCCGCGTGAGAAGGAAGGGCGCGCGCAGATTCACTGCCAGGATCGCATCAAACTCCTCGAGGGTCACCTCGGCAAGGGGGACCTTGCGTGGGTTGAAGCCCGCATTGTTGATGAGCACGTCGGCGGGCCCCACGGTGCCGCGCCCATCCCGGGCAAAGGAGACGATCGCCGCGTCGTCGGCCAGGTCGAAGGCCTTCACGAACACCCGCGGCGAGCCAAGACCGCGCGCCTCGCTCGAGAGGCTCGAGAGAGCTTGCAGGTCGCGCCCACAGAGGGCCAGGCCAACGCCGTCCCGGGCCAGCCGTAGCGCGAGAGCACGCCCGATACCCTTGCTTGCGCCGGTGATCCAGACGCACTTGCCTTGAAGTGGGCTCATTTCCGGCTGCCTTGCCGCAGCCGACCAGGCTGCGAGCTCGGGAAAGTGGCCTCTCCCTTTTTCCGGAGGGTGCGGAGGCCGTGTTGGACGATCCAGGCCGTGCCGTCATCCGATGACTCCCGTATCCACCGGGCACAGACCCGCTGCACCCACCCGGGCTGCGATTTGCTCGCGTCGTTGAGCCAGTTCCCTGCCGAACGCCGCACGCTATCGCTCTCATCGGCCTTGACGTGCTCAAGAAGCCTGAGCCCCGGCTCGGGATCCGCCTTGAGTTCCTCGATGTGAGCGCACCAGACGCCCCGGGGGCGGGTCGCCTCGATCGCGCACCGTCGTACACGATCGTCCTCGTGCCTTGCCCAGGGTTCGAGAAGCTCAAGGCCGCGCTTCAAGTCACGGGCAATGTGGGGCCGAATCGTGTCCCATGCGCACTCGCGAACCGCCATCGAGTGGTCCCGTGCAAAGCGAATTACGGCTCTCAGCCGTGTGGCAAGAGGTGGCCTCGGATCAGCCCCCAGTGAGTAGGCTGCCCAGGTGCGCGCCATGTCCGAGGGATGTGTCGCCAGCGCCTCGAAGACTTCGTCGCGTCTGGAATGCCCGTCAAGAATCGCGTGAACCGTGGCCCCCGTGCCCTTGACACGCTGCACGATGCCCTCGGATCGCAGCAACTGCGCTCTGGCGACAAGAGCCTTCGAGTCGCGCCCCTGCAACCCAATGTCCCGCGCAACGTGCTCTGATAGCTGCGCGCCGTCGATGGCAAGCCACTCCACGAGCGTCAGGGTCTCGAGACGCCCTTCGTTGAGCTCGCGCAGCACTTCCGGGGGGATCTCCGACATGCGCCTCGCGCCCTTCCTGCGGGGAAGCTGTGGATCTGCCGTCTTCCTTTCGATGTTCGGTGCCATTCCTGGGAGATTACATTTTGTGCCCCGCAACACAATCAAGATATTTTGGCTCTCCCCAAGACCTGCGGAACATGGTGGTCGCTACACGATGGTCGCACGCGCGAGACCGTCGGCCGTGCCCGCGGGGGGTGTTGGGTGAGCAGACGGTTTGGGGCCCGGCTCGGCCGCGACAAGGGTTACATCACTCCCGCCATTTTCCGCCAGCTCTTCGTGCCAGGGGCAGGTGGTCAAGGCAGGTTCAAACGAGCGATTACGGGTGTGCTCACTCCGGTCGCACCCGTAATCGCCCAAACTCAACCCAGGAACGGTTGAGGTGCCATCAAGGCTGGACAGTGATGTTCCACGTGTTGTGGTAGATCACACCAAACGGACTGATGCCCGGAGGTGGATCGCGAAGGATCCACGGCAGGTCAATCTTCATGACATGGACCCCCGGGGAAAGCGGCAGGGCCACGATGCCGCAACCCTGGAAACCGATGATGCCGATCGATCCGTACGAGGTCGGTTCGGGGTAGAAGATCGTTGGATCGATGGGCGTGGGCGGAATGTAGAACCGCCGCTCATTTTCATCGTTCACGACCGTGCAGCCGTCGATCGAAAGGTTCGGGGAAACTGCCGCGAGGAGCGAATCGTCCGGGATTGCAGGATCGTCAGGAATGAGAGGATCGAGATTGGGATCATAGGTCTCCCTCGTCCAGGCAAACTGAGGTATTACGAAGGGCGTCCCGGGAGGAAGGGTGACATCGATGGCTCCCGTAATGACCCCTGGATCGTCCGGAGTAAAGCTACCCGTCACGGTGTCGGGAGCCGGAAGCGGCATGAGTTGAACTCGGCCCACCTTGCTCTGCGCGGGATCGGCGTTCGTGCCGAAGTACCAGGTCCAGTAGATGGTTAACCACTCCTGGAGCGTCTTGCCATGAGCCTGGCTGTGGGGGGGGGCGACCCGGTTTCCGCAGCGATGAGGGTTTTCGTGCGCACCCTCGCCGTTGCCCAGGATGCACGCGTCGGCGGGCTCCGGCCCGCCGACGAAGAGCCAGCCAAGGAGGTGCACGCTGTCGCTCAGATCGATGGCTCCATCGTGATTGGAGTCGCCGTTCTGGACAACTGGCACATCGGCATCGCAGTAAGCCAACGGCACCGCAATGGGGCCACCCAGAAATAAGTGGCTCAGCAGGTAAACCGGATCGCTCAAGTCCCGCTCCTGATCCCCGTTGACGTCGCCGTTTTCGAGCGCATAGCCGGCCGAGGGCGCACTCTGAGCCGCCAGCGGCAGGCTCAGCACCGCCGAGAGCACACAAGTGCCCAGGCCCCAACACAAGACA
>SXIK01000243.1 GCA_005772855.1 Planctomycetia bacterium
ACGATCGCGATGGCCGCCCAGGAGATTTGCTCCGGCCAGGCCGATGTCGTCGTGGCTGGCGGGCTGGAGAGTATGAGCCGGGTCGCCATGTTCGCGCGATCCTACCCGAATCCAAAGTTTGCGAACGAATGGCCCGATGTCTACCTCGGCATGGGCCTCACGGCGGAGAACCTTGCCAGGAAGTATGGGATCTCAAGGGAAGAATCGGACAGGTTCTCACTCGAGAGCCACCAGAAGGCCTTGAAGGCGATTCGCGAGGGTAGATTCAAGGACGAGATCGTGCCAGTGAGCGTGGATCTGCGCAAACCGGCGCCGGGCGGCAAGACCGTGATCGAGTCGATTCAACTCGCCGTGGATGAGTGCCCACGAGCCGACACGACGCTCGACGGGCTTGCGAGGCTGAAGCCCGTCTTCGCCGTCAAGGGTACGGTGACCGCCGGCAATGCGTCGCAGATGTCTGACGGTGCCGCCGCAGTCGTGGTCATGAGCGTGTCGCGGGCGAAGGAGTTGGGCCTGAAGCCGCTGGCAAGGTTGAAGTCGTTCGCGGTGGCTGGTGTGCCGCCAGAGATCATGGGCATTGGGCCCGTGGCGGCAGTGCCGAAGGCACTGAAGCAAGCGGGTCTCACACTGGATCAAATGGACATCATCGAGCTCAACGAGGCCTTCGCAGTTCAGGCTCTGAGTGTCATGAAGGAGCTGGGCATGCCATCCGAAAAGGTCAACGTCTCGGGCGGCGCGGTGGCTCTGGGCCATCCTCTCGGAGCCACGGGGGCTCGGCTCGTTGTTACGGCCCTCAGTGAGCTTGGGCGCCGCAGGGCTCGGTACGCGCTGATCACGATGTGCGTCGGCGGCGGGATGGGCGCGGCAGCAGTCCTCGAACGCCTCTGAGCATGGCAAGCCTCCCCATCACGCAAGCAGCTCGTTGACCACCCTTGCAGGCTCCACGCCGGTAAGACGCACATCGAGTCCCTGACTCTTCACCGAGAAGCGTTGGTGGTCGAATCCCAGCAGCTGGAGCACCGTGGCGTGAAAATCTCGGACGTGGACGGGATCCTTGACGATGTTGTAGCAGAAGTCATCCGTCTCCCCGTGAATGGTGCCGCCCTTGATGCCTCCGCCCGCCATCCAGATGGTATAGCAGCGTGGGTGGTGGTCACGGCCGTAGTTCTCGTGGCTCAGGCTCCCCTGGGAGTAGATCGTGCGGCCAAACTCACCGCCCCAGATTAACAGGGTCGAGTCGAACAACCCGCGCTGCTTGAGATCATGGATCAAGCCGGAGCAGGCCTGGTCGATATCCCGGCACTGGCTCGGAAGGCGACCCGCCACGTTGGCGTGGGTGTCCCAGTTGTTGTGATAAATCTGAATGAAGCGTACACCCCGCTCCACCAGTCGCCGTGCGAGCAGCACGGAGTGCGCAAAGGAGCCCGGCTTCCTCGCCTCGTCACCGTACAGGGCGTAGGTGGATGCCGGTTCCTGGGTGACTTCGGTTAGCTCGGGCACGCTCGACTGCATGCGGAAGGCCATCTCGTACTGCTGAATTCGCGTGTGCGTCTCGGGGTCGCCCACGATCTGGTAGTTCATCTCGTTGAGCTTGCGGAGTCCGTCGAGCGTGAAGCGCCGGACGTGTCCCGGCACTCCGGGCGGGTTACCAATGTAAAGAATGGGGTCGCCGCCAGCGCGGAGCGCGACGCCGGCGTGCTCGCCGGACAGGCAGCCGGAGGACCAGAGCCGGGCGGCAATTGCCTGGGTCTGATCGGTATTCGTGGGCCGCGCCACGAGCACAACGAAGGTCGGGAGGTTCGAGTTCATCGACCCGAGTCCATACGAGGCCCACGCCCCCAGGCACGGTCGCCCCGTCACCTGGTTGCCGGTCTGCATGTAGCAGATCGCCGGCTCGTGGTTGATTGCCTCGGTGTTGAGGCTACGGATAAAACACATGTCGTCGACCCGCTGGGCTGTGTGCGGGAGGAGCTCGCTGACCCACATGCCACACTTTCCGTGCCGCGCGAACTTGTACTTTGAAGGAGCGATCGGGAAACGGGCCTGTCCCGAGGTCATTGTGGTCAAACGCTGACCCCGGCGGATCGAATCGGGGAGGTCCTTGTCATACCACTCGTTCATGGCCGGCTTGTAATCGAAGAGGTCCATCTGGGATGGCCCGCCCACCATGTGAAGGTAGATCACCTGTTTTGCCCGGGGGGCGAAGTGGGTCTGCCCCGGCACGAGAACCTCGGAGGCAGCCGATTTCCGGACACCAAGAAGCGAGGCCAGGGCGGCCGTGCCCAGGGCGTTGGCGCCGTTGCGGAAAAACTGGCGACGTGTCTCGGAGTGGACGTATTCGTTGTAAAGCTCCATGGGTTTTCGAGCTCCTAGAGTTTCCTACTTGTTCAGAGCCTCGTCGAGGTTCAGGAGTTGATTCGTGACCAGGGTCCAGGCGGCCAGGGTTGGCACATCCAGCGACGCATCTGGCCTGGATTCGCCGACCTTGAGGACGGCACTGGCGTCAACTGGATGGGACCGGTAGTGCGTCAGAAGGTTTTCGAGTGAGGCCTTGACGACCTCCTGCTCCTCCTGCCGGAAGGGGCGAGCAAGGGCTCTCCTTGAGATGAAATCGATGCGGGATTCATCCGAGTTGCCGCCGTCCTTCAGCGTCTTTTCCGCCAGGCGCCGGGCAGCTTCGAAGAACTGAGGATCGTTGAGCGTCACGAGGGCCTGGAGGGGAGTGTTCGTGCGTTCGCGGCGCACCGTGCAAACTTCACGGTTTGGCGCATTCAGGATATCCATCGACGCCGGCGGCGCCGCGCGCTTCCAGAACGTGTAAAGGCTTCGGCGGTAAAGGCTCTCACCCGAGTCTTGTTGGTAGCTTCGGGTGTTGCTTTCCTTCATGGCAACGGCCTCCCAGACCCCCTCGGGTTGATACGGCTTCAAGCTGGGGCCACCGATCCTCGGCGACAGAAGGTCGCTCACCACGAGCGCGTAGTCCCGCAACATTTCCGCATCCATGCGAAAACGGGGACCCCGCGACAGGAGGCGGTTTTGCGGGTCCTTCTCGAGCTTTTCCCGGGTCCAGTTGGCCGCCTGGCGGTACGTCGCCGACGTCACGATCAGCCTGAAGAGCTGCTTTACGTCCCAGCCACTTTCGCGAAACTCGACCGCGAGCCAATCGAGCAACTCGGGGTGTGTCGGCAGCTCGCCAGAAATTCCGAAATCGCCTGGCGTTCGAACAATCCCCGTCCCGAAGACCTCCTGCCAGAAGCGGTTGACGGTGACCCGGGCCGTCAGTGGCTGCTCGGGCAGGAAAAGCCACTTCGCGAAGCCCAGGCGGTTGCGCGGAAAATCCTGTGGAAACGGGGGAAGAATGTCGGGAGTGTCGGCCGTGACTTGATCCAGGCGCTGACTGTATTCCCCTCTGTGGAGGATGAAGGCCGTGGGTTTTTCGGCGCGCTCTTGCATTACGAGGGCGTAGGTACCTCGCGCCTGCATCGACGAGATTTCACTCTCGAGGGCGCGCTTTCGGTTCCCGAGCGTCCTGAATTGCTCATCGGCTGACTGAAGCCAGTGGAGATAAAGCTCCTCACCTTCGGCCGGTGAGCGCTCGCTCGCTGGCTTTTCGACAAGCCACGCTGCGCGGGTCGAGCTTGCCAGCAATTCGGCCTCTGTGGCCGAGAGGGCCCGGTCATAAAGGCGCACGTCCTGAACGGCAAGCTCGTCAAGGTGTCCGCCCTTCGTGCGCTCACCCACCCGGAAAGACGCCGTCGTGCGGATCGACCCCTTGAGACGATCGACGCTTCTGGAGGTTTCCTGCTGTTCGCCGCGGAGGTAAATTTTGATACCGGAGGCTTTCGAGGAGCCGTCGTAGGTGAGGAGCACATGAGTCCATTCGCCAGCCTTGAGGGGTTTTTGCGAAATGGCGCGCAACGCATCCTGGTCCCAGGAACTGACGATGTGAGAGCCCACCTTGCCGCCGTCCGACCAGAGGTCCCAGCCCCGGAGGGCGTGTTCCTCGTCCATGCGTGCGGCGATGGCCCCATGCTGTCCGTCCTTCGCGAGCTTCACCCAGGCGGAGCAGGAGAAAGCCTGGTCTTTCTCGAAGTCTCCGGCATCGGGTGCCTCGATCACGGCCCCCCTGGTGCTCTTCCAGGCCTTCCTTGCCACATGGCCCGTGTCCCATGAGGGGAGATCCGGGAAGGTAATGCCCAGGGGCCTGGAGTCGCAGAGCAGCTTCACCGAGGTTCCTTCCCCCTCGTTCAGAGGTGCGTGGAAGCGCAGACCCATGGCCGGAACAGCGGAGGAGAACTTTGCGCTCGAGGCGTTCAAGAGCCAGCGATCGAAGTCGGGTCGCGCCGTGTTTCTGCGCTCCTCGAATGTCCCGGTCACCTCCGCATGCTCTCTCTGGACGGTGTCCCAACGCTCCCGGTCACCGGCGCTGGGGACCGGCACCTTCGGTGGCGTATTCTTGATGTTGCCGTCCATGGCGTCTTGCGAGGTGTTGTTGAAGAAGGCGGCCATCTCGTAAAACTCGCGCTGAGTGAGCGGATCGAACTTGTGGTCGTGGCAGACCGCGCACCCGGACGTGAGACCCATCCAGATGAGCGACGTCGTCTCGGTTCGGTCACGCGTGTAGAGGACGAGATACTCCTCGGGGATTATTCCGCCCTCGTTGGTTGTCATGTTGCAGCGGTTGAAGCCGGAGGCCACGAGCTGCTCGAGGCTCGCGGTCTCGATCAAATCCCCGGCGAGCTGCTCCACCGTGAAGCGATCGAAGGGCAGGTTGAGATTGAAGGCTCTGATGACCCAGTCTCGATAGGCGTACGTCTCGCGGTAGTTATCGAAGTGAATTCCGTGAGTGTCTGCGTAGCGGGCAGCGTCCAGCCAGTAACGAGCGCGGTGTTCGCCCCAGGCACTCGAGAGGAGCAGCCGGTTCACAAGGCGCTCATGGGCGTTGGCCTCGGTGTCCAGCAGGAAGCTTTCCACCAGCTCGGGGCTGGGCGGCAGGCCAGTCAAGTCGAGGCTCAACCGCCGTGCGATCGTGCGTCGGTCCGCTTCCGGAGCGGGCTCGATTCCATGTTCCTCGAGCTTCGCGAGAATGAACTGGTCGATGGGGTTTTTCACCCACTGGGCATGCCTCACGTTCGGTAATTCGGCGCGCCTCGGCGGAAGAAAAGACCAGTGGGCCTCGTACTCGGCGCCAGTCGCGATCCAGCGCCGGAGCGTTTCCTTCTCCTGGGGTTTGAGTCGCTTTTGGGTCCTGGGCGGGGGCATCAACTCCTCAGGATCCGTCGAAAGGATGCGCTTGAGGATCTCGCTCTTGGCCGGGTCTCCTGGCACGATGGCCCGCGACTTGACCGCCGCTTCAGGTTGGTCGAGCCTCAAGTCCGCCTTGCGGGAGGCGCTGTCGGCGCCATGGCACGCAAAACAGTTCTCGGCCAGGATGGGACGGATGTCGCGGTTGTATCGAAGCCTATCCGCAGGGCTGACCGTGGCGACCTGGCAGAGCCAAGCCACCACGACGGTCTGAAGTCGGAGGTGGGGGATCATGAGCTTTGAGTCTCACCAAGAATTTTCCAAGGAGTCAACACAGAGGAAAGCTTGAGACTTCCGCCACACGGAGGCAAGTTCCTGGCCAGCGGAAAATCTTATTTTACTCCCAAACGCCGGAGGCGTTCGACCTCGGAGGTGACGAAGCCGATGTTCATGAAGGGCTGTGCGCTGACACGGGACCAGCGGATGCCACCTTGCCAGTCGAGGAGGTAGAGGCCATGGAGAGCAAGGTCCTCGAAGGTGTCGTGCGCGCCGAACCCCCTGGCGACCTTGCGGTCGGGATCGGACAGAAGCGGGAACGGGATGGACGGACCCTTCGGCCCGGCGAGGAGCTCGAGTGACTTCTCGGGCGTGTCGTCACTGATTCCCAGGGCCTGGATTCCAAGCCTCTCGAAGGAATCCTTCTCCTTGCCCATCGCGACGAGCTGCTCGACGCAGTGCGAGCACGAGCCTCCGAGATAGAACGACAGGAGCACGTACTTGCCCCGGAAGCTCTCGAGGCTCACCCTTGCGCCCTTCGAGTCACTGAGCGCGAAGAGGGGTGCAGGGCTCGGGGCCCAGAGCCTGGAACCCTCCGGCAGAGGGGGTAAGTTCAGCTTCTCGAGCCGCAGCAGCTCTCCTGCCGTGACGAAGGCCCTTGTGGATCCGGTGTTGTCTGACCGCACAATGGCCACCCCCAGATCCGCGAGCCTCCTGGCGTGGGGCAGATCCTGGTCTGCATCCTTCCACGCTTCCATGAACTGTGCATAAGCCTCCCTCGTTTCCTTCAGTTTGCCGCGGCGGTGGAGCGCCTCCGCCAGGCCTGCCAGGCTCACGAGCGTGTGCTCGCGATCAGCAAGCACTGCACGGAAGCAGTCCTCGGCCAGTCCCCAGTTCTGAGCCTCGAGGTGTGCCTGACCCACGGACTCGAGGAATGGCCGTGGATGGCCTCCGGGGTCGCCCTTCGTTTTCTCCGCCTGGAGTTTCTGGCCTTTCGCAAGAAGCGCGAAGCCCTCGAGCAGCTTGCCTTCGCGGACGCGGAGGCGTCCCTTGAGCTCACTGCGGATCGTCTCGAGCACGTCCGCCTCCTGGCCGGGCTTCGTTGCCGCCTCGTCCGCGAGCTTCTCGAGACTCGAGAGCTCGAGAGCGACGCTTGCGAAGTCGCCCTTGCCAAGGAAGGCGAAGCCCCGGCTATAAGCTTTCCAGCCTTTCTGTTCGGGAGTGTCGCCCCATTCGAGGTGTGGGTCCTGGAGCAACTCGTCCCAGCGCTCGTAGCGAAGGAGAATCCGCATCAACGAGGCTCGTCCGAGGCTCTGGGCCACCTCCACTCCGGGATCCCGGGGCGTCTCGACAAGGTTTCGCGCGTAGTCGATTGCGTCGTGAACTCCGCCCAAGTGGCTCAAGTTCGCGATCAAGTAATGCTGGTTGTGCGCGTAGTTGTGGATCTGGAAAGGCAGGACACTGTGGTCGTACATGTGTTTGTGGTCCACGCAGGCGGAGCTTGCCTGCTGATAAACTGCGTTCTTCCACTGCGACACGCCATTGTAGATGTGTCCGGGCATGTGCCACGCGTGGGCGATGCCCGGTGCTGCCCTGGCATAGGTCTTCGCGCTCAGGAGCGCTTGCGCCGGATCCCTGTTATCCCAGAGGTGAATCCTGTAGTGGTGCGCGCCGGGGTGGAGCGGCGCCTTGCGAAGCACCTCGGCGATCAACAGGTCGACTGCAACGTGGCTCGAGATCTTGTCGCCTCGCCAACTGTTCCCGACGACCGTCCATGCAAGGAAGGCCTTGGCCTCGATGTCCTCGCCGTAGGCGAGCACGACCGTCTCGAGCCCTTTTACGTAGTCCAGGCGGCGATCGGCGTCGCCTTTCGACGGATTGTAGTAGGCCTCGAGGGCCTCAATGTATTTCCTCTCCCGGTCAGTGGCCTTCGCGATGCGCCTGCGCGCCGCCGAGAGAAACTCCTCGGCGCGCTTTCCATTGTTCTGGTTGGCCATCGCCATGCCCCAGTAGGCCATGGGGCACTCGGGGTCCAGGAACGCCGTCTGGCGGAAGGATCGCTCGGCCTCGAAGTAGTAAAACGTGTGAAGTTGCGCAACCCCCTGATTGAAAAAAGCCTGCGCCTCGGCGTTCGATGTCGTGATTGGGAACGCGACGTCTCCCACACCAGGCATCTTCCAGGCCTGCTGACGAGGCCCTTCGTCGAACGCCTCACCATGAAGGGAGTGGCCGGGGGTGACGTTGCGACCCTCACCCGTCTGCGCCGGGAGCACGGCTGTCAAGAACAACAGGCCAACTGACGGTAAACCACTCTTCGTTTGTGCCATGAATTCGGTGTTATTCCATCCGGGGAGCTCTTCCGAGGGAGAGGCCCCTGATCATAGCAGCTCCTGCTTCAGGGGACCAAGCCCATCCGGGCGGGTCGCAGCGGAGCTTGTTCCGAAAGTCGGTGCGCCGGTCCAGAGCCTTGCGGCCGCCCGAAGCCAGGCACGGAATCTCGGGACAGGCGCTCAAGGATTATTCCCGCTCCGGTCGAGAAAGAGACGAGGCGTGTTTCCATTCCATCTCGGATCCTCGAAGGCGCAATGCTCTTCTACGAGTACTCCTTCATCTTTCTTTTCCTGCCCGCAACGCTAACCGTTCACTTTCTCTTGCCAGCCAGCGCCCGAAACGGATGGCTTTTCCTGACGAGTTGCGTGTTTTACTCGGCCTCGAGCCTCGCCTTCCTCCCGATTCTGCTGCTCTCGGTTGCACTGGACTACTTGCTCGGCCGCTCGATCCACCAGGCAGCATCCCTGCGGGCCCGCAAGGCGTGGCTCTGCGCATCGGTGGCACTTAACCTGGGCCTCCTCGGGTTTTTCAAGTACGCGGGGCTCATCACGCGGACGCTGAGCGACCTCACGGGCTCTTCCGTAATTCCCGTTCTCGACGTCCCGCTTCCCGTGGGCATCTCCTTTTACACGTTCCAGTCGATGAGCTATACGATCGACATCTTCCGGGGCCAGGCCTCACCGGCTCGGTCACTGGTCGACTTTGGTGCCTTTGTGACGCTTTTTCCTCAGCTCATCGCGGGACCCATCGTTCGCTACGACCAGATGGACCGGGAGCTTCGCGACCGCCGGGTGTCCGTTGATGGATTTGCGGAGGGTGCGCGCTTCTTTGTCCTTGGCCTCGCGAAGAAGATCCTCCTGGCCGACTCGGCCGCCGCGCTCGCCGATCCACTCTTCGCGCTCCAGGAGCCAGGCTTTTGCGCGGCATGGGCCTCGGTGCTCCTTTACTCCTTCCAGATTTACTTCGACTTCTCGGGCTACAGCGACATGGCCGTGGGGCTGGGCAAGATGATCGGCTTCGAGTTTCCGCAGAACTTCAATTCGCCCTACAAGGCAACCTCGTTCTCCGACTTCTGGAAACGCTGGCACATGACGCTCTCGCGGTGGCTCCGGGATAACCTCTACGTGCCGCTCGGCGGCAACCGACAAGGTCCCGTGCGTACCCAATGGAACCTGCTGCTGACGATGCTCCTCGGTGGACTCTGGCACGGGGCCAGCTGGAACTACCTCGTCTGGGGCGCCTACCACGGCGGGCTCCTCGCTCTCGAACGTGCGCTGGGCACGCGAAATGTGCTCCTTCGATTGCCTTGCCCGGCGCGTGCAGTCATCGTATTCGTTTGCGTGAGCGTTGGGTGGGTCTTCTTCCGTTGCGGCGACCTTGCACACTCGGTCGTTTGGCTCGGGGCGCTCCTTTCGCCGGGCACGTTGGGGGCTTCCATCTCATGGAACACATGGGTCACGTGCATTCTTCTCCTTGGAATTGTCTGGCTCATGAAGAACTCCTGGGAGTGGAAGGCACGCTTCGGGTGGCCCGAGAACGCCCTTGTCACCTGTGGATTCATCGCGAGTGTTGTTGTTGCGCTCGGGAAGGGATCGTCGCCCTTTCTTTACTTCCAGTTCTGAGGAATCGTGGCACCGAGTCGAGGCAAGACTTCGTTTCTTTGGGTTCTGGGAATCGCCTGGGCGGTGCTCTTTGCGCTTTCGTGGATCTCGAGATCGCCCTTTTTCAGGCACTGGGAGCTCCTGCGTGAAGGAATCGTCGCGTTCCGGCCACTCACGCAACTTGAGATGCCAGCGTGCGGTGACCTGGGACGCAATTCCCATATCAGCGAGCTCCAATACTGGCGCAGGCTCCGTTTCACGACCGACGAACTTGGCTTCAGAAACCTGGAAGGCGCCTCGTGGTCTCGCTTCGTTGTGGTGGGGGACTCGTTTGTTGTCGGTTCGGGCATTGACGATTCGGAGACCATTCCCGTGGTCCTTTCGCGTGTGCTGGGCGAACCCGTCACCAACTACGGCTGTGTTGCCGGGCTCGGGCCGCTGGCGTACCTTGCTGACACGCGGTCGAGGGAGTTGCCGCCCGGGGTCGTTGTGTGGGCACCGGCTTACCGCGTCGTGGAGCCCGTGCCGCTCGGGACTGCATCCGTAAAGAAGCCTTGCGAGACGACGGAGCGTGGGGCCCCGAGCCAGAACCCATTCAGTCGGTGGATCGGGTCGTGGGGCAGTGTGGGCGAGGAGATCACGGCATGGAAGATGCTGATCGAGGAGCGATCCACCCTCACTTGCCTTGCGCGCTCGATGTTTCACGAGGTCTACTGGTGGTTTGCAGGGAGGCCCTGGGAGATCCGTGCGATCGAGGTCGACGGCCTGCCTGCGCTCGTCCTCACTCTCGAGGCTCAGGGCCTTTCCGCCGGTCCGGAGGCGAGGCGCTTACAGGAGACCGTGGAGGGGATCGAGCAGTTCAAGAGGAGCGTGAGTGCGCGCGGTTCTCGATTCGTCTTTGCGCCGATCCCGGATGTGGGGACGATTTACGAGGATCACTATCCGGAGTCGGATCGCGGCGGCCTGGCATCGCCTCCGTTCATCGAGCTGGTCTTCCGCGCCCTGGTGAGCCGCGGTGTTGCCTGCGTCGACTTGCGCCCTGCTCTCCGGGAGAGCCGTCTTCCCTACCTCTACCTCCGTGATGACACTCACCTTTCGCCCCGGGGCGCAGAGCAGGTGGGGCGGGCGCTTGCGGGCGCCGTGCGGACGGTGCTCGCGAGCGAGCGATAGTCGAACCAAGCTTCCACCAGGGATTCACGGGATCGTCTTCTAGAGCAAGGGTGCCATTCGCCGCGGTGATTCTGCCCCGGGGTGTCAGGCCAGAATTTCCGTCAGGACGTTGCCGCCAACATCGGTTAGACGGAAGTCGCGGCCGTTGAAGCGGTAGGTCAGCCGCGTATGGTCTAGCCCCAGCAAGTGCAGCAAAGTGGCGTGCAAGTCGTTGACGTGGACTTTCTTCTCCACGGATTTGTAGCCAAAGTCGTCCGTCGCTCCGTAATGGAAACCCTGTTTCACGCCCGCCCCGGCCAGCCAGATCGTGAACGCGTTGGGGTTGTGGTCACGGCCTTTCGAGCCCTGCGAATCGGAGGTCCGCCCGAACTCACCACCCCAGATGACGAGGGTCGATTCGAGCAGTCCGCGCTCCGCAAGGTCCGACAGCAGCGCCGCCGCCGGCTGGTCGGTGTGCAGGCCGCAGGAACGGTGATTCGTCTTCAAGTCAGAGTGGCAATCCCACGGCACGTCGTTGACGCTGCCGTCTCCCTCGGTGCCCTTGCCTGCGAAAATCTGGACGAACCGCACGCCCCGCTCGATGAGCCTCCGCGCGAGAAGACACTGCCGCGCGAACGTGGCGCACTCCGGCTTGTCGAGTCCGTACAGTTGTTGGGTCGATGGGGTCTCCTGGGTGAGATCCAGGGCTTCCGGAGCGGCCATCTGCATCCGATAGGCCAGCTCGTAGGAGTTGATCCGGGCTGCGAGATCAGCCTGAGTCGGCCGCGTTGCCGCGTGCTCCTGGTTCAACTGGCGGATCAGGTCCAGCTGCGACCGTTGCTGGGCGTCAGTTTGCTTGCTGTCACGCAAGAGATTGTCGATGGCCTCCTTGCGTCGGGCGTCGAGCGCGAGGGCTTGATAGGTCTTCGGCAGGAAGCCGGCTGACCAGATTTGATCGTCCCCGCGGGGCCGGGTGTCGTGCATCACCACGTAGGACGGCAAGTTCTGATTCATCGACCCGAGTCCGTAGGCCGTCCAGGCTCCCATGGCTGGCAGACCGGGCCGGTTCGTGCCGCACATGAGCTCAATCGAGGCCGGCGCGTGGTTATTCTGCTCGAGGTACATGGAGTGGAGGAAGCACATCTTGTCGACGTGCTGTGACAGGTGGGGGAATAGGTCTGAGACCCACGTGTCCGATTGGCCGAACCGCTTCCACTCAAACGGCGACTTCAGACACTTGCCACTGGTCGTGAAGAATCCCGTCTTCGGGTCCGACCCCGCCAGCTTCTCTCCATCGCGCTTTTGCAGCTCTGGCTTGTAATCCCAGGTATCCACCTGCGAAGGGCCGCCCGTCATGAACAGCCACACAACTGACTTCACCCGCGCGGGAAAGTGCGGCGGCTTGAGAGCGAGCGGGGTGGCCCCGGCGGACTCCGCCCGGGAATCTCGGCAGAGCAAGCTAGCCAGTGCCAGCGATCCAAATCCCAGGCCGGCTTGCTTGAGGAATTGCCGCCGGGCTGGAAGCTGGAGGTCGGAAGTTGAGTTATTGGAAAACACTGTGGAGTCCCTGGAGGTTGAGTGTTGGGCAAAATGCCGCTACCCTGGCCGTGAGGAGCCCATGCCCCGCACAAGTTTCACGGCTAGGGCGTTGAGATATACTGCACGCGGGCAGTGTTGAGACCTTTTGCAGCCTGCGAAAGGTTGCGCCTGCTCGCGCCAGAGGCGCCCGGCGCCCATCCGGCGCCGAGTCGGGGGTTTGCGGCGCGCGGGCGGAGCCGCAAACGGCTCGGAGGGAGCCGGCGCCAGCGAGAGCTGGCGGCTCCCGAGAGCCTGGCCCGGAGGCGCACGCGCAGCGCGGACCGGAGGGGCCGCGTGGCGTTGTTGCCGCCGCCCTCGCTCCACCCTCGCTCCGCTCGGAGGCGAGCCGTCGTGGGGGAGGGTCCGCCTCCCCCACC
>SXIK01000244.1 GCA_005772855.1 Planctomycetia bacterium
CGCCAGCTCGCCGCAAACCCCCTCCTCGGCGCCTGATGGGCGCCGTGCGCCTCCGGCGCGAGCAGCCGCAACCTTTAGCAGGCTGCAAAAGGTCTCATCACTGCCCGCGTGCGGTATAACTTACGGTGGGCGGTACTCACCGACCGAGTGCCCGGCCGTACTTGCCCTGGCGCTTGCGCTCGATGAAGCCGAGCAGCTCCTCGGTCTCGGGGCAAATGGCAGCACGGCGCTCGAGCTCCTTTCGGGCCGCCTCGGGGCTCGAAAGGAATCCATCCTGGAGGAAGAGCACCTTGTAGGCCGAGCGTAGCTTTTGAATCGTCTCGGGCGAGGCGCCGGCACGCTTCAGCCCGACCTCGTTGATGCAGGTCGGCTGCGGCTCGTGGTGCAGGCCTGTTCGGATGTCGTGCGAGATGAAGGGCTCGAGATCCTTCCGCACACCCGCGGTGCCACAGACAAACGCGAAGCGACCAATCGTGCAGAACTGGACGATCGCGCAGCCACCCGCCAGGTTGACGTTGGACTCGATCCGGCAATGCCCTGCGATCAAGACGCCGTTGGCCAGGACGACGCGGTTCTCGACGATGGAGTCATGGCCAACGTGGGAGTAAGCCATGAAGAAGTTGTCGTTGCCAATCCGGGTCACACCGGAACCCTTGGTTGAGGCCCGGCTAATCGTGACGCCCTCGCGAAAGACGTTTCGGTCCCCAACCTCAAGCCGCGTCGGTTGCCCTGCGTAGCTCAAGTCCTGCGGAGCGCCGCCGATCACTGCCTTCGGATGGATCTGGTTCTTCACTCCCATGCGCGTCGGCCCGTAGATGACAGCTCCCGCCCCCACCCAGGGTCCCGGCCCGAGTTCCACGTCAGCCCCAATCAACGCTCCTGGCTCCAGGTGGATTTCACTTGGATCTTCCGGCAGTTGCGCTCGCAAGTGGACCCAGGCGCCCTGGAACAAGCGGTAATCATCAGGTTGCGACTGCAAGGGGCTCCTCTCGCTTCACTTTTTCGGCACGTCGAGCGGCGTCGGAGTATACCGATGCCGAGGTGGAGGCACAAGCCAGGTCCCCGCGCCGGGGGTTACTCCAGTGCACCAACGATGCTGGCAAGGACATCGGGGCGGTTGGTGAAGATGCCATCGACGCCCAGCTCCAGCAGCTTCACCATCTCCACCGCCTCATCGACCGTGTAGACCTTCACCCGGAGTCCAAGGGCGTGGGCCGCGACGACGATGCCAGGCCAACGCCAAAGCTCGTCCCGACCAAGGTTGAGGCCTCCAAAACCGGCCCTCCTGGCATTCACGAGGTCGACTCGCGAGGGGCCACGGTCCGGATCGCTGAAGAGTACCTCGCAGGTGGCCAGCGGCGCCAATCGGCGCACCCGTTCAAGCGCCAGCGGATCGAACGAGGAGACCGTCGCCGATCCAAGGAGGCCGTGCCAGGCAAGGGAAGACACCACCTGGGCCTCGATTCCACCTTGAGTACCTACTCCTCTCATTACGGACTCCTCCTTGATCTCAACATTCACGGGAATACGGCCAGCGCAAAGCGCAAGCGTCTCTTCGAGGGTGGGCACCCGTTCGCCTGCAAATCGCCCCTCAAACCACGAGCCGGCGTCGAGCGCCCGGAGGTCAGCCAAGTTGAGGTCCGCCACGGGCCCGTGCCCGTTCGTCGTCCGATCAAGGAGCGCGTCGTGGATCACCACAGGCACACCGTCCCGCGTCAGCAGGACGTCGAACTCGACTCGGTCTGCAGACGAGGCGATGGCCAATCGAAACGCCTCCAAAGTGTTCTCGGGAGCGCAGGCCGAGAATCCACGATGAGCGATCACCTCGGTGGGGTATTTGCGTTGTGTCACGATCGTTTTTCGGCCATTAGCGTGTATCTTGTTCATATGCCTGGCCACGACATTCCGTCCCAAGCCTGGACGTGGGACAAGCCCTTTCAGCTCGAATGCGGAGGCACTCTGCCTTCGTTGCGGATCGCTTTTGAGACCTGGGGAAAGCTGGACTCACGGGGTGAAAACGCCGTGGTAGTCTTGCATGCGCTCTCGGGGTCCAGCCACGCGTTTTCATCCGACTGGAGCTCCCAGGGCGGCTGGTGGGAAGGCCTGATTGGCGACGGCTCGCCGCTGGATCCGCGCAAGCATTTCATTATCTGCTCAAATCTACTCGGAGGTTGCTACGGCACGACAGGGCCATCCTCGATGGACCCCGGGACCGGGGCACCGTATGCGGCAAACTTTCCGCAGGTGACAACGGGTGACATGATCGAGGCTCAAAGGCTGTTGCTTCAATCGCTCGGGGTTCAACGCGGACTCACGCTCATCGGCGGCTCGCTGGGCGGCATGCTGGCCCTCCAGTGGGCCACTCGGCACCCGGCAGAGGTTCGAAACTCCATAGCGCTTGTGGCTCCTGGACGATCGGGCCCGCAAGCGATCGCGCTCCGATCCGTGCAGCGAGAAGCTATTCTCTCCGATCCTGACTGGAACACCGGCGACTGCTACACGGGCCGCTTCCCGGCGCGAGGCCTGGCCCTTGCCCGCAAGATCGGCATGATCACCTATCGCTCGGCCGACGAGTTCGAGGAGCGGTTCAAGCGGGAGCAGCGCGATCCACGTCCGCACTTCCTCGAAGGCCAGTTCGAGGTCCAGTCGTACCTGGATCACCAGGGCCGGAAGTTCAGCGATCGCTTCGATCCAAACTCCTACCTCTACTTCTCCCGGGCCATGGACCTCTACGACCTCTCGAAAGACCATGCCTCGCTGCAAGATGCCTTCGGGGCCCTGGAGGCCCGCGTCCTTCTCCTGGCTGTCAACTCCGACTTCCTGGTCCGCCCCGTGGAGATGCTCGAAGCCCACGAGGCACTGCTCAACGCTGGAAAGCGGTCCCGCTTCGAGCTCTTACGTTCCGTTCACGGGCACGATGCGTTCCTGATCGAGTTGCCCCAGATCCGTGAGCACCTTTCACGGTTCCTTCCCGACGAATGAGCAAAACGGGGCCCCGGTGGCAGCAGTCCACGGCGCTACTTCGAGTCCATCTTCACAAAACGCACGGGCACGATCGACTCCTCCGTGTACTTTCCGTCCAGCGATTTCTTGATCAACTGAAGCTCTTGCACGAAATCACCCACGGGGATGACGAGGCGCCCCCCGGGCTTCAGCTGGTTCAAGAGCTCGACAGGAATTGAGCGAGGCGCAGCCGTCACGATGATCGCGTCGTAAGGGGCAGCACCTGGATACCCCTTGTTTCCATCGCCAAGATGCGTTTCAAGCCGCTTGTAGTGAAGAATCCCCCTTGCCTTGAGGCCGTCGAGAATTCGCCTGGACGACTCAAAAAGCTGTGGCCGGATCTCCACCGAGTGGACTTCGGCGGCGAGTTCGCCAAGGATCGCCGCCTGGTAGCCTGACCCTGTACCAATCTCAAGCACCTTCTCCTCCGGCTTGAGGTCGAGAAGCTGCGTCATGAGGGCGACAATGTAAGGCTGCGAGATCGTCTGATCCTCCGCGATCGGGAGCGGATTGTTGTCATAACTCCGAGGTCTCAGCTCCCGTGTAACAAACTCGTGTCGTGGCACCACCCGCATGGCGTCCAGAACCCTCGCCGAAATGATAGGGAAATCGAAGGCCGAACTCGACAGGTGCGCCACCATTCGCTTCCTCTGGAGCTCATAGGCTGCCTCTTCCTCCACGGTGAGAGGCTGCGAAGAAGTCTCCTGAACGGACCTCTGGATCTGGGGCGCAGGGACGCCCGGAGGCTTTGGGCCTTCGCTCGGTGTGTCACCACATCCAGGGCACACGCTCATGAGAAAAGCTCCCAGGAAACTGCCAAGCTTGGTTTTGAATAACACTTCGTGACTCCGGAATGCTGATTTCGAAGGCCCAGAATCCGATCATGGAAACAACGCGGGGTAAAGCGTGCCCGTCAATCGGCGATCGAGGATGGCGATCTTCTTCAGCAGGAATGATTCTTTCTTCGCGTCGGAAGCGCCCTTCGACTCCGGTTTTTCCTCGCTCTTGTCGCCGGAGACCTCGACTTGTGTGCCACTCTTGAGCAACTTCGCGTCACCGAGCATCTCCCGTCGGAGGACGGGCGCCGCCCTGGTAAGTACGACCTTGTAGCGTTGATTCTCATGCTTGACGTCGATCGACGGCCCCACCTTCGCGACAGTCGCCTCGAGCCACTTGACGTTGGGATCCTTCGGATCCCGGTACTTTGTGTTCACGCTCAAACCCTCTCCAGCAGCCACCGCCAGGACGTTCTGGATCTGACGATCAGTTCCACCGGCAAGCCCGCCCTGGCCAGGGATCTCGTTTTCGACCAGACGCCCGAGCAACCAAATCGAATCCCCCTCGTTGAGGTCCGTTATCTTGATCGATCTGTCCGTGTAGAAATCGGCCCCCTCGGCGAGCTTCAGGAAGGCGCTGTGCCGGGTTGTCTTGCGGCCGTTGACCTTCGTGTAGTCGAGGGTAAAGAACTGTGTACCCTTCACTTCCTTCAAGACACCCCAGGCCTCAAGATCACGACGCTTCTGGACACCAGGCTCGTCAGCCGCCTTCGCCTTCTTCTTCGCGCCGTCCCTGCCTGGCTTCTTCTTGTCCACCTGCGAAGGCTCGCGGCCGTCCGGGGGAGCAGCACTCACGGAAGTGAATGTCGCCAACGCAATGAAGCAAGAAACCAACCCGAGGTGCCTCATACCGACTCCTGTGTTTCAGTTTGAGTTCATTCACGGAGACCGCCAGCATTATAGGCCCGAGAAACGAAGGGTCCCAGGTGCTTGTCCGAAACATGCCGGGACGCGTACTACCCGCCGAAATCGACCAGGGAGGCAACGGCCCTCGAGTCCAGCCTCTCCACCAGCCGGGTCACAAGGTCACAGGCGGCCACATAGTCCCTCCACTGGATCAAGCTCACATGGGTGTGGATGTACCTGGCCGGCACGCCGATCACAACCGTCGGCACGCCGTGCCCCTTGAGATGAATCGACTTGGCGTCAGTCCCACCACTCTTTCGCACCGCAAGCTGCACAGCAATCCCTCCTGCCCTGGCCGTCTCCTCCACGAGCCGAACGAGCCTTCGGTTCGAGAGCGCCGTCGGATCGCAAAACCGGATCTGCGGACCCTTCCCCAGCACGGCCTGACGCTCGGTGAAGCCCGGCAAGTCGTCGGCAGGAGTGCCCTCGAGGACCAGGGCGACGTCCGGTTGCGCAAGCTCCGCTGCCGTCTCGGCCCCCCGGCAACCGACCTCCTCCTGCACGGCACCGACGCCAATGACCGTATTGGGGTGCTCCACCCCTCGCAGCCGCCGCATGGTCTCCAGCAGGACACCGACACCGGCTCGGTTGTCAAATGCCTTTGAGCTCAAGACGTCCCCGTGAAGCCGAACGAACTCCGCATGCGGCACGACGGCGTCCCCGATTCGCACGCCGAGGGACTCAACCTCTGGCCGACTCGAGGCTCCGACATCGATATACAGGTTGTCGATCTCGAGCACCTTTTCCCGCTCTGCCGGGCTCAAGAAGTGCGGGGGCTTCGAACTGATCACGCCCGGCACAAGCTGGCCCTCGCTGGTGAGTACGTCGACTCGCTGAGCCAGGAGCACGTGGCCCCACCAGCCTCCCAGCGCGATGAAGCCCAGGCGGCCTTCGTCAGTGATGCGCTGAACGAGAAATCCGACCTCGTCCATGTGGGCGTCCAGCAGCACTCGAGGCCCGCCCGTGGGGCCAGCACGCTCACAGAGTATGCTGCCGAGACGGTCGTGGCGAATTGTGCCGCAGCCTTGAAGAGTCTCGCGAACGATCGCCCGCACCGCGTCTTCAGCGCCCGACGGCCCGGGCGCGAGAGTCAAGCGTTCGAGGAGATCCATCGAGGGAGCCTGAGGGAGCCGGCCCCCGGTCAAATTCGGCTGAGAGTTTGTGGTTTTCCTCGCCATGGGATCCTGAAACGGCCGCCTTTCCCCCGGGACTAGTGCTTGAGCGCAGGCTCAAGCGGCTTCCATCTCTGTGCCTTTAGGTACTGCATTTCTCCGCTTGCATCAAGGTCACTTCTCGACGTCCACGGATCGTCAGGCTCCTCCGGGCAGACGGCGTGCAAGATGCGCTAGGTCGCCAGACCGGCCAACACTTCGCCTGCGGCCTGAGTAATACGGTCGAGGTCCCCCTCCGTGTGCGCCAGACTCAAGAAAAACGCCTCATACTGGGCGGGCGGGAAATAAATCCCCCGCTCGAGCATGCCATGAAAGAACCTGGCGAAGAGGTCTGTGCGTACCCCCGAGAGGTCGTCAAGGCTCTCGACGGGACCCCGGGTGAAGAAGAATGTGGCCATGGATCCGACGCGCTGGAAGCAAAGCGCAAGCTTCGTGCGCGCCATGACCTTCCTGAAGCCGTCCTCAAGTCGCTTCGATTTCGCCTCGAGCTCGGAGTAGACACCCGGCCGATCGAGCAGCTTCAAAGTCGCAATGCCCGCTGCCGTTGCTATCGGGTTCCCCGAGAGAGTGCCCGCCTGGTAGACTGGACCTTGGGGCGAAATCTTCTCAAGTATGTCCGCTCGACCGCCGTAGGCACCGAGCGGCAACCCTCCGCCGACCACCTTGCCGAGCGTGGTGATATCGGCGCGGACTCCGTAGAGCTCCTGGGCTCCACCCCGCGCAACGCGAAAACCCGTCATGACCTCGTCCAGGATAAAGATCGCCCCGTGCTCCCTGGTAAGATCCCGCAACTCCTGGAGAAAGCCCGGTTTCGGCGGCACGAGCCCCATGTTGCCCACGATCGGCTCAACGATGAGGGCCGCGATCTCGCGGCCATGCGTCGCGAAGATTGCGCGCACCGAGGCAATGTCATTGAATCGCGCGTTGTGCGTCAACGAGGCAAAGGCGGCGGGGACGCCTGGACTCGACGGCATCCCAAACGTGAGTGCGCCAGAGCCCGCCTTGACCAGGAAGCTGTCACCGTGACCGTGGTAGCAACCCTCGAACTTCACGATACGCTCCCTGCCCGTGAAGCCCCGCGCGAGGCGGATCGCGGAGAGGCACGCCTCGGTACCCGAGCTTACGAGACGCACCCGTTCCACCGACGGAAACCGCTCCGTGATCATCTTCGCCAGCGTCACCTCCGCCCGTGTGGGGGCGCCGAAGGAAGAGCCCTTTCTCGCGGCGGCAACGACTGCCTCGACCACCTCCGGGTGAGCGTGACCGAGAATCATCGGTCCCCACGAGCCAACGAGGTCAAGGTATTCCTTCCCGTCGACATCTCGAAGCCTGGCTCCGCTTCCGCTCTCAAAGAAGATGGGCGTGCCCCCCACGGCGCCAAAGGCCCGTACCGGCGAGTTCACGCCGCCGGGGATGAACTGCTTTGCCTTCTCAAAAAGATCCGCGCTCTGGGTCATGGAGGTCCTCTGGGCCTTTCATAGTTTGGAGAGAGCCCGAGCAACTTCCCGGGCATGGTAGGTGAGGATCACATCAGCTCCCGCGCGCCGGATCGAAAGCAGGATCTCCATCGCGATCCGATCACCGTCGATCCAGCCGCGCTCTGCGGCTGCCTTCACCATGGCGTATTCGCCGGAGACATTGTAGGCGGCGACTGGCACTGGCGAACGCTCTGCCACTCGACGCAGCACGTCGAGGAAGCTCAGGGCTGGCTTCACCATCACGAGGTCGGCACCCTCCTCGATGTCCAGATCGACCTCCCGGAGGGCCTCGCGCACGTTCGCCGGATCCATCTGATATTCTCGCCGGTCCCCGAACTTCGGCGCTGACTGCGCAGCATCGCGGAACGGAGCGTAGAAGGCCGAGGCGTACTTGGCCGCATAGCTCAGGATAGGGATCGAGTCAAATCCCCTCGAGTCGAGCGCCTTTCGTATCGCCTGCACCTGCCCGTCCATCATGGCCGAGGGCGCCACCATGTCAGCTCCACTCGCAGCGTGAACGACGCTCTGCTGGCCCAGCAAGTCTATGGTCGGATCATTCATCACGGAACCCTGGGTGGCCTTGCCGGGAAGAATACCGCAGTGACCGTGATCGGTGTATTCGCAGAGGCAAACGTCGGTGATCACGTAGAGGTCCGGAATGACCTTCTTGAGCTCTCGAATCGCCCTCGGGACGATCCCGTCCTCGGCGTAGCCTTCCCCTCCCCGCGGATCCTTGGCCCCGGGAAGCCCAAAAAGAATTACAGCTCCAATGCCAAGCGCGTTCGAGACCTTGCACTCCTCGACGAGCGTGTCGATCGAGAGCTGGAAAATCCCAGGCATGGACGGGATCGGATCCCGGCGGCGTGTCCCTTCCTTCACGAAGAAGGGTTCAATCAACTGCGAGGGGTGGAGACGAGTTTCGCGCACCATCGCCCGGGCCCAGGACTGCCCGCGCAATCGACGCATTCGGTGGAGTGGGAAGGGCATGAAGAATCGTCCTCGTGGCTCGGGTGAGTTGGAGAAATCCTCGGGATCGTAAGGATCTCAAAGCCTGGAAGCAATACCGGGCAAGCAGCCGCGACGACTTACGGCCTCCACGCTCTCACCGTCTCGACGATCGCCTCGACCGACTCGACGGGCGTCTCGGGCAGGATTCCGTGACCGAGGTTGAAGACGTACCCCCGATCGCCCCGAAGGCTCTCGAGCACGGAAGCGACCTGCGTGCGAACTTGAGCAGGAGGAGCAAAAAGCGCATAAGGGTCCAGGTTTCCTTGCAGCCCGACGCGCTCCTTCACGATCGAGCGAGCCGTGGGAAGCGGCATTCGCCAATCGATCGAGAGCACGCTCGCCCCCGAAAGCGCCATCTCCCCCAGGAGATGAGGCCCGCCGTTCACGTAGAGGATCGACGGAGCGCCAGTGCTTGCGACTCGAGCAAGGACGGCGCGCTCGTAAGGCTGCGCAAATTCATGGTAATCAGCCGGCCCGAGCAAGCCTGCCCATGTGTCGAATAGCTGGACCGAATCAGCGCCCGCTTCCACTTGGGCGGCGAGGTACTCACCGGTGCACTCGGTGAGCTGCTCGAGGAGCCTGTGGACCGTCCGGGGCTCCTCGTACATTGCTCGTTTCATGCGATCTCCGCTCCTCTTGAAGCCGCCCTCGATCAGGTAGGCAGCCACAGTGAATGGGGCTCCGGCAAAACCAAGGAGGGCTGTGTCGGGAGGAACGTCAGCCCGAAGCCGCCGCAGCGTCTCGAGGATCGCTCCGGTGCCCTTGCGCGGATCAAGGGCATGGAGATCCGGCGGGTGAAGACCATCGACATCGGCGAGTGACCGAACGGGCCGCTTGAAAACAGGTCCCTCCTCCGTGAACTCAAGTGGCGCCCCCATGGCCTCCGGGAGAAAGAGGATGTCGTAAAAAACGATTACCGCATCGAACCCAAATCGACGAAGAGGCTGAAGCGAAACCTCGACAGCCAGCTCGGGTGTTGTGCACAGCTCGACAAAAGAGTACGTTTCGCGGAGCTGCCGGTACTCGGGTAGGTAGCGTCCCGCCTGCCGCATGATCCATGCCGGCGGGCGGGAGTGATTCTGGAAACGACACGCGTCAAGAAACAACATCAGGGTTCAAATCTCCAGGATGGCTTTGTACAATACGCGCCTTCGTTACGGAACTCCAGCGCCCAGGAGCGTCACCGGCCGGGAATGGCACTTTTTTTGCCTTGTCGTAGTATCCTTGCAGGGAGTATGCAGCGAGTCACCGGTCATTCGTGAATCCTGACAACCCATGAAATTTGTAGTCTTTGGGCTAAATCACCGCACAGCGCCCCTGGAGGTGCGCGAGGGTTGGGCACTGTCCTTCAAGGAGACGCCCTGTGCCTTGGAGCACCTCTCGGGGGCCGTCATCCCATCGGAGCACTTCGTGCTCTCGACGTGCAATCGCACGGAATTTTATAGCCACCTGCCCAAGAAGTTCGTACCTGCTTCGCTCTGCGAGCCGGAATTGGACGTGGACCCGGTGATTGCCTACGCGGATTTTTACCGGCAAGCTTACGGCGAATTCCTCAAGGCTCGCCCGTCGATCATGGGCACGCTGGATGCGTCACACTACTACGTCCACATCGAGGACAATGCGGTCGAACACTTCTTCCGCCTCGCAAGCGGCCTCGACAGCATGATTCTTGGAGAGTCCCAGATCCTGAAACAGATCAAGGACGCCTTTCAAGTTGCGAAGGAAGCCAATACGACCGGGAAATTTCTCCACAGGCTTATTCCTTCCGCCCTCCGTACGGGCAAGCGCGTTCGCACCACGACGGCCATTTCAACCGGGTGCATCACGCCGGGCCAGGCGGCTCTCAATCTGGCACGAGCGACGCTGAGTGACCTTTCTGGAAAATCGTTTCTCGTGGTCGGGTCGGGCAAGATCGCGACCTCGACCGCCCGGGCATTCCGCGACTCCAGCCAGAGCAAGTTCCTCATGGTGAACCGCACGGCCGCGCACGCCAGGGAGCTTGTCGAAAAGATCGGCTGTGGCACCGTGGCGCCCTGGGAAACCCTCCTCGCTTGCCTGGAGAGAGCCGACGTGGTCGTCTCCTCAACGGGAGCGGTGGAACCCATCGTGACGCGCGAGGCCATCTCAAGGATACAGGCGGCGCGAGGTCATCGGCCCTTGGTCATTGTCGACCTGGCAATTCCAAGGGATTTCGAGCCCGGGTGCGGCGATGTCGAGGGCGTCAGCCTCTTTAACATCGATGACTTGAACCGCATCATTCAAGAGAACGTCGCCGAACGTCTTCAGCACCTGCCGCTGGCCGAAAGAATCGTCCGGGAGGAGATGTCCGTCTTCCAGCAGGCGCAAATGTACCTCCAGATCGATCCTGTGCTGCGTCACATGATGGAACGCTTCGAGCAAATCCGCCTGGGGGAACTGCAAAGCTGCATCAGCCAGTTCCCGGTGGAGTACCACGACCTTCTCAAGCAGATGACCTCCTCACTCGTCAAAAAGCTCCTCCATTTTCCCATCGAGAAGCTGAAGAGCCTCAGAGACTTTCGCGGGCTCGATGAGCGAGAGGTCTCATTCCTCAAGCGTCTCTTTCTCACGGACGTCTGAACCCAAATGCGCTGCCCGAGCGAGCGATGGAGGCTGGGGACACGCGGCAGCCCGCTCGCGCTCTGGCAGGCCGAATGGGTCGCCAGGCAGCTCAAGGCGGAAGATTCAGGCCTCGAGATCGAGATCGTAAAAGTTCGCACTCTTGCGGAGAAATTTCCGGAGAGCGAGGTCGCCGAGATTGGAGTGGGGATTTTCACACGGGAACTCGACGAGGCGCTCTTGCGAGGCGACATCGACTTTGCCGTCCACAGCCTCAAGGACATACCCACCGAGGTCGACCCCAGGCTCGAGATCACCGCCGTGCCGACCCGGGAGAGCCCGTTCGATGCCTTCATCTCCGCAGATGGCACCACTCTGGCCCACCTTCCCAGGGGCGCGCGCATCGGCACGGGGAGTCCGCGACGCAGGGCACAGCTCCTCTGTGCGCGTCCGGATCTCGAGATCATGCCACTGAGGGGCAACGTTGCGACCAGGCTCCGCAAGATGGAGGAGGAACGGCTTGCGGGGACCATCCTTGCACATGCCGGGTTGAAACGGCTCGATGAGGAGCGACGGATCACGGAGGTGCTCTCCTGCAGTATCATCCTGCCGGCCGTGAGCCAGGGAGCGCTTGCCGTGGTAGCGTGTCGCGACGCCCCCCGGCTGATTTCCAGCCTGAAGCGCCTGGATCATCCACCGAGCCGCACCTGCGTCATGAGTGAGCGAGCCTTTCTGCGCAGGCTTCGAGGCGGTTGCCAGGTACCGGCGGGGGCTCTGGGAACACTCCGCGCTGGCCAGACGCTTCACCTGCAGGGCATCGTGGCTGCGCTCGACGGATCCACCCGGGTGCGAGGCGAATTGACAGGGCCGGTTGAAGCCGCGGAGGAGTTGGGGATTCGATTGGCGAACGACTTGCTCGAGCGAGGCGGACGAGAGATTCTTGCAGCTCTCGGGAGGACTTGACCGTGCAGCAATCCTCACTCAACGGCCGCTGGGTGGTACTCACCCGGAGTGAAGAGAAGTCGGAAGAGCTCCGCCGTTCGCTCGAGAACCGAGGGGCCAAGGTCCTCGTTGTTCCTGTCATCCGCCATGTGCCTGCCTGGAACGATACGGAGGTCGAAAGAGTCGTTGAGGCACGCCTCACGTTTTCACACCTCGCGTTCGCGAGTCAAACCGCGGTGAGTTTCTTCTTTGAGGCCTCGCGCCGGCACAGGACCGATGCTCGTGCCTGGAGCACCGTGCGGATCGCTGCGGTGGGTCCAAGGACGGCCAGGGAGATCCAGCGGGAAGGCCTCGACCCTTTTCTGGTGTCCGACGGCGGTGGCGCGACACTGGCGCAGGGAATGATCGCGAAGGAAGGTCCGGAGCGGCTGAAGCGCGTTCTCCTGCCGCAGTCCAACCTCGCCCGGCTCGACCTGAAAGCCGGGCTCGAGGGGCGCGGCGTGAACGTGGAGTCACTCACCGTCTACAAGACCTTGCCGGAAGACTCAAGCAGCATGGAGCCGCTGCTTACCCGCCTGCGCGCAGGCCAGGAGCCTGCGGCCGTGCACTTTGCGAGCCCTTCGGCCGTGAGCGGCTTCCTCGAGCTTTGCGGAGAAGCCGGCCGCCGCTGGATCCTCTCCAGAGAGACCCGCGTGATCGCGATTGGCCCCACCACCGCGCAAGCACTTTGCGAGGCTGGAATCACGGTCGACGGGGAGACCGGAACAGGCTCGGCAGATGAAACGGCTCAAAGGTTCGAGGAGATCCTCCGGTCGACGCTCGCGCCACTCAGGTCTGCATTCCGCGATAAAGAGTGAGCCCCAAGGAGGTGAAAAGAATCGGCGCAAGGCCTGCCCCCACGCGAACGGGGAGCGTTCCCTGGATCCCAAGGTCCTGGAAGACGGAGTTGAGCACGAAATAGGCGGTGCTAATTGCGACGGCAAGGATCGCGCCAGAAAAGATGTTTTTGTTCCCGAAGTGGACAATCACGGGGAGACCAAGAAGCACGAGGACGAAGTTGGTCAGCGGGTAAGCAAAGCGGGAGAAGTACTTCATGTACCAGCCGCTCTGGTCGGAAGCGCCCTCGGCCTTGCGTCGCAAGTCGGTGAGCGTCATGTAAACCGCCTCATCCTTGCGCATCTCGATATCGGCCGGGATCAAGTCCGTCTCGAGACGATACTGCTCGAAGGGCCTGTCGAGCAGGCATCGGCCGTCTTCGCCCGCTCGGGGCTGCTGAATTATGAGGCGTCGGCCGTCGGGCTCGTACACCTGGACATTGCCATTCTCCAGAATCCAACTCCCCCTCGAAGAGGCCGGCTCCGTCAGATCTTCCGGCTCCCACCTTGCGCTCGCCGCTCGAATCACCTGCTGGCTTTTCCTCCCCGGCGCGATCGGAAACACGTCGATTCCCTTTGCCCTGCGCTCGTTGCGGTTGTATTCGTTAATGACGATCAAGGTCTGTCGGCCGCTGTCCAGGTGATTAAAGCCCTTCACGACGCGACTTCGGCCACGGCTCGTGGCCGTCTCTCGCATGGTGGTAACGGTCCGCGGGATCCAGAGCTCCTGGATAAAAAAGACGCCCGCCGAGACCACGAGGCTGGCGGCGATCACGGGGAGAAACGTCCGCTGATAGCTCTGCCCCGCCGCCAGGATCGGTGTGAACTCGTTGCTTCGCTGGAAGGTCGTCACGGCGAAGAGAGCCGCGCTGACAGAGGCCACTGGCCCCAGTACCTGGCAGAAAATGAGCGGAGTCAGTGCGGAGTAGTAGCGCACGCAGACTCCCAAGAACTCGCGCGGACCCGACGTGGTCTTCGCGAAGTCCTCGATGTGCGAGATGGCGTCGATCAGCACGAAAAGCACAGCAAAGGAGACGAGGCACGCGGCATAAATCGTGAGGAATCGCCCGAGGACGTATCGATCCAGCGTGCGCATGCGAGGGAATGTAACAGTCTTCACGGTGCGTTGCTCCGGAGCCGAAGAGGCGGGGACGCGTTCCTTTGTAACCAGGCTTCTACCCGCATGGCAACTCAAGACTACCTTGCAAGGACAAATCGAAAGCCTGCCAGGGCCAGCCCGAAAGCCGAGTCAGCGGTGCGAACATCGAAAATGTTCCCGGCTTCGACACACGGTCCAGAGGGCTTGATCGGCCCCATGCCCCGCCGCTGCCCGAGCTCGCGTTCCGACGCAACCAGGGCAAGAGCTGCAACTCCGTCAAGGCGCCCCGACTTTGCGGACTGGGCGCACACGAGTCGAAGCCGGGTTTGCCTCCGGGTTGTAGAGCGCCGCGCGGCCCGCGTGGCCGCAAGGAACGATATTGCAAGGCAACCCGGTGAAATCGGGTTCGAAAGTCTGTGCCGGGCACTGTATACTGCGCGGTTTTCGAGGCCAACCATGGAGTTGCAAGGACCGGAGTCGCCATGACAGCAACAGCTGGAAGTCTCATGCAAAAGTCGCTTCCAAACTGGGATAATTTATCCTTCGCCTTCACCGAGACGGACTTCATGTACCGTTCGTATGGAGACAAACGTAACGTGCCCATTTGGGACCGTGGAGAGTTCGCTCCGCTGGCGGATATCAAGGTTTCGCCAGCGGCTGCCTTCATGAGCTACGGGCTCGGGATCTTCGAGGGCCTCAAGGCCCAGCGATCGGCAGATGGACGAATTCTCCTCTTCCGGCCGGACAAGAACGCGGAGCGTTTCAAGCGTTCGGCGGTGCGCCTGAGCCTGCCCGAGTTCCCCGCGCATCAGTTCGTCGAAGCCTGTGTCGAGATGGTCCGCCGCAACGAGCGGTTCGTGCCGCCTGTCGGCAAGGGCTCGTTCTACCTGCGCCCGCTCGAGCTTGCGGTGGAGCCGAAGCTCGGCTTGGGTCCCTCGAATCTCTTTCTGGTCCTCATTTACGGGTGCCCCGTTGGTTCCTACTTCACAGGGGGGGCACCGAAGGGCGTGCGCCTTCAGGTACTGGAGCAGGGCCGCGTCGCCCCCGGCGGAACGGGATATGCGAAGTGCATGAGCAACTACGCTGGCGGCATCTACGTGGCCTCCCAGTGGAAGGAGAAGGGCTTCGATGACGTCCTCTACCTCGATGCGCGTCATCTGAAGTACGTGACGGAGACGAGCGGCTCCAACGTGTTTTTGAAGCGCAAGGACGGCGTGATCGTGACCCCGTCGCTCGATGACCAGATCCTTCCCGGTGTGACCCGAGACTCGACTATTCAAGTCGCACGGAGTCTCCTCGGCATGAAGGTGGAAGAGCGGCCGCTAGCGATCGACGAGGTCATCGAGGAGGGTGAGGAGCTCTTCTGCACCGGCACCGCGTGGACTCTCCAGAGCGTGCGGGAGATCGTTCACCATGGCATCACGGTAAAGTTCCCGGTGGAAGACGCCAGGAAGGCGATCCTGGACGTGGTGCGCGGGATACAGACCGGCTCACGTGAGGATACTTTCGGCTGGACGGTCAAAGTTCGATAGGCACCAGCCCTGTCGGTTGGACATCGTTCCCGGACAGGACAAGCCTTGTTTTCGGCCTGATGGATTCACGATGGACGAGCTCGAGCGAATACGTCAAGACATCAATGCAACGGATGAGCAGATCCTCGTCGTCTTGGCGAGGCGTCGTGAGCTCACGAACGAGGTGGTCCGGAGGAAGGCAGAAGCCGGCCTCCAACTCAGAGATCCACGCCGTGAGGAGGAAATCCTGGCGCGACTGATCGAAAAGGGTCGAGAGCTCGGCCTCGACTCACACTTTGTGACAAGGATCTTTCACGAGATCATTGACGACTCCGTCCGCGCGCAGCAGCTCTTCCTCCTGAAGAGCTCAAACCGTTCGGAAGAGGGAATGAAACGCATCGCGTTCCAGGGCATCCATGGCGCCTATAGCCACCTTGCAGCCCGAAAGCACTTCGCTCGCACGCTCGAACAGACCACATTCATTGGCTACCCGAGCTTCGAAGAGGTCATTGTTGCTGTCGAGAAGGGTACAGTGGATCTTGCGTTTCTCCCGATCGAAAATACCACCGCCGGGAGCATTAACGAGGTCTTTGACCTCCTGGCACAGACCACGGGGCTCTTCATTGTGGGCGAAGAGGTCTTTCGGGTAGAGCACTGCCTCCTGGCAACGGACGATGTCCCGATCGAAAATATCCGCCGGGTCTACTCGCACCCCCAGGCGCTCAAGCAGTGCATGAAGTTCCTCTCGACGCTCTCAAATTGCGAGCCGGAGTACTACACCGACACCGCCATGGCCGCGCGAAAAATCAAGGAGGATCAGGACCCGACACAAGGCGCAATCGCCAGCGAGGCCGCCGCCCGACAGTTTGGTCTCGTGATCCTGAGGCGTGACTGTGCGGACCAGAAGGAGAACTACACACGATTCCTGGTAATAGCCCGGGAGCCGATCAAGGTGGACCCGAGGATCCCCTCGAAAACTTCCCTCGTGCTAGCCGTGCCACACGAGGAAGGCTCACTCCTGAAGGCCCTCATGGTCTTTCACCGCAACAAGATCAACCTGACGAAACTTGACGGCAGCCGGCCCCGCCCGGGCGCGCCTTTTCAGTACATCTTCAACGTCGACTTCGAGGGCAATATCGCAAGTGAGAACGTCCGTAACGCCCTCAATGAGCTTCGCACCGCCACAAGCTTCCTGAAAATTCTCGGAACCTACCCCGTTGAGAACCGGGGCAAGACAGCACCATCGATTCAGTCGGTAGTCCCCAAGAGGAAGCCATCGGGAGAGGAGACGGCTGCCCACTCGAAAGCTTTGGCAGCAGCCGTCAGCGAGCCGGAAGCTCCAACCCACCGCCTGGCGAGTCGGAGTGCGAAACCCGCCGGCACTGTGATTGATGTGCGCACCGTAAAAATTGGCGGCCCGGAACTCGTCGTCATCGCCGGCCCCACGACAGTTGAATCCAGGGAGCAGATCCTCTCCTGCGCCCGGCACATCCGGGAGTGTGGTGGAAAGGCTCTTTTTGGCGGTCAGTTCAGGCCGGGCACCTCGCCAAGTGGAAGTTCGTTTTTGGGCCCCGAGTCACTCGAGCTATTGATCGAGGCGGGGAGGGTCTATGACCTGCCCATCGTTGCCGAGGTAACCCACCCCGCGGATGTTGATCCCCTTGCCCGGAAAGTCGATATTTTGCGCCTGGGCGCTTCGAACATGCAGGACACCGCGCTTCTTGTCGCCGTCGGAAAGGTGAACCGTCCAGTGATCTTGGAGCGAGGATCCAGCGCCTCGCTGGACGCGCTCCTCACGGCAGCTGAGTTGGTCATGAGTCACGGCAACCAACAGGTGATCCTCTGCGAGCAAGGCGTGCGCACCCTCGAGACTGGCTCGAGAAGCCTCCTGGATCTGGCTGCAATTCCAACCCTCAAGAGGCTCACTCACCTCCCGGTTTTCGTCAACCCCTCGCACGCTGCGGGCCATCGGGAGCTGGTCCTGCCGCTGGCCACCGCCGCCACCGTTTTCGGGCCGCACGGGTTCGTCATTGAACTCGAGCCCGGCGCAAAGCCCGGAGCGACCTCGCCACCGCAAACCCTGTGCTTCCCGGAATTCGCGATCCTCATGCACGCGCTGTACGCGAAGCACTAGTAGCCTCCCTTCAACTTCGCCGCCGGTGAAACGGGCTGCGTGATCTGACAGCTGGCCTGGCTTCCCCCCAACACTGCCAAGACGCTCCGGAGGGACTCCCAAGGGGAAAAATCGCTTTGACAAGCCATTTCCCAAGACCTACACTTCCGGCTCCTCAGGAGCGTTTTCGTTTCGAATCTCAGCCGCAGGAATTCTCTTCTCGGAGGCCGCCAGGCACCCTTCAGCCGCTGAGGTGACGAACAACTTTTCTTGTTATATCCACTTACTATTCCGTGAAATCTCCACACTCCCTGATTTCGATTGAGCTCCTTGGCATCCTTGTCCTTCCCCGGGAGGCGGATGGTTTCTAGCGAGCCACAAGCGTTTGCAAGCTACCCGCCACCGACGAGGTGCGCGGGTTTTTTTTTATCCGCATCTTTTCTTCAAAGGGCTCACATACAGTGAGACGCAAGCCATGAGAAGGATCAAGATTTTCGACACAACCCTGAGGGATGGAGAGCAGAGTCCAGGCGCCAGCTTGAATGTTGGCCAGAAGCTTGTGATCGCACGGCAGCTCGACCGTCTGGGTGTCGACGTTATTGAGGCGGGTTTTCCCATCACTTCTTCTGGTGATTTCGAAAGCGTAAAGCTCATCGCTGCTGAAGTAACCCGACCCGTGATTTGCAGCCTGGCTCGAACACGCCCCGAAGACATCGATGCCGCGGCGCGCGCCCTCGAAGGCGCCAAGCGCAAACGCATCCACGTGTTTATCGCCACAAGCGACATCCACATGGACAAGAAGCTGCGCATGTCGGCCGATCAAGTCGTCGAGACAGCCATCCGGGGCGTCAAGCTGGCTCGCAACCATACGGACGACGTCGAGTTCTCGCCAGAAGACTGCTCCAGGACCGACCTGGACTTCATGTGTCGGGTCGTCGAGGCAGCGATTGACGCCGGGGCCACGACCATCAATATCCCCGACACTGTGGGGTACGGAATTCCCACGGAGGTCTCCCGCCGCATCACTTACCTGCGCGCCAAGGTCCCAGGCGTCTCGAAGATCACGCTCAGCATTCATTGCCACAACGACCTTGGCTTGGCCGTCGCAAACTCGCTGGCGGCAATGGAGGCGGGTTGTGAACAAATCGAGTGCACCATCAATGGTCTCGGCGAGCGGGCCGGCAACGCCTCGCTCGAGGAGATCGTGATGGCGCTGTGGTGCCGCCGGGAGAGCTTTCAGGCGGAGACGGGCATCAACACCCATGAGATCTTCAAGACGAGCCGCCTCGTGAGCGAGCTCACGGGTATCTCCGTCCAGAGGAACAAGGCAATCGTTGGCGAAAACGCCTTCGCGCACGAGGCCGGCATACACCAGCACGGGGTCATGGCGCACAGGAACACCTATGAAATCATCCACGCTGAAGATGTGGGGTGGGAGGGCCAACAGATCGTCGTCGGCAAGCACTCCGGTATCCACGCAATTGAGCAGGTGCTCTCGAAACACCGCTACAACCTGGACAAGGACCAACTCCGTGACGTCACGAACCGCGTGAAACAACTGGCGGACTCCAAGAAGACCATTGAGGAGGACGACATTGTGGCGATCGCTCTCAACGTGCTCGACCAGTTGGCCCCCAACGAGCAACTCCTGGAGTTAAAGGAGGTCTCGGTCATGACCGGAAACGGATTTACACCGAGCGCCACAGTCAAACTCCTCATCGGCGGGCGCGAGGTGATCGGTATGGGAACGGGCGTCGGCCCCGTCGACGCTGCAGCTCACGCCCTGCAATCCGTCATTCACCAGGAGTTTGGCCCCTCCCTCGAGCTCAAGGAGTACGGGCTCAAGGCCATCACGGGAGGTACGGATGCCCTGGCGAACGCCCAGATCCGCTTCAGCGACCAGGAGTCCAACTCGTTTCGTGGCGAGGCGATCAACAAGGACATCATCATGGCGTCGGTGCTCGCCATGGTGGAGGGGGCAAACCGCGCCGTGAACTTTCAGAAGAGGTCTCGCTCCCAGAGCAAAGCCCCGCCAGCTCCACAACCGAGCCGAAACGCCCTGTGAGCTTCAAGTCCATACCCCCGAGGTAAAACCATGTCCAAAGTAGAGATTTACGACACAACTCTTCGTGACGGCTGCCAGGGCGAGGGCATTTCGTTCTCGCGGGACGACAAGCTCAAGATCCTCAAGTGCCTCGACGGATTTCGGGTCGATTACGTCGAAGGCGGCTGGCCCGGCTCGAATCCGAAAGACATTGATTTTTTTCAGGCCGCGAAGGATGTACCCCTGGCGCACGCGAAACTGGTCGCCTTCGCGAGCACTTGCCGGCCGGGCAAGGCGCCAGAGGACGACGCGAGCCTACAGGCCCTTGTGAAGGCAGAAACCGAAGTTGTCACGATCTTTGGGAAGGCCTGGAAGCTGCACGTCACGGAGGTGTTCCGCACGACCATTGAGGAGAACCTCCGCATGATCGAGGAGTCCGCAAGATTCCTCCACTCTGAAGGACGGGAAGTCATCTATGACGCCGAACATTTCTTCGACGGCTACAGGGACGATCCGTCGTACGCCATGGAGACTCTCGCCGCGGCTTCGAGGGGAGGCGCCAGTAGGCTCGTGCTTTGCGACACGAACGGTGGGATGCTGCCGGGTGCTGTGGGAAATATCGTCTCGGAGATCAAGGCTCGTTTCCCGGGGATCGACCTTGGCATCCACACCCACAACGACAGCGGCCTGGCGACGGCAAACTCGCTCCAGGCGATTGAGCGGGGCGCAGTGCATGTCCAGGGTACTTTCAACGGATTCGGCGAGCGCTGCGGCAACGCGGACCTCTCAAACATCATTCCCAATTTGATCCTGAAGATGGGCCGAGAGCTTTCCATTACAAGGAAAGACCTCGGCCAACTTACACACGTCGCCCGCTACATTTGTGCGATCGCCAACCAGACTTTCCCCGAGAACCTGCCCTACGTGGGTCAGATGGCCTTTGCGCACAAGGGCGGCGTGCACGTCAACAGTGTCCTCAAACAATCAGCGACGTACGAACACGTTGAGCCGGACCTCGTGGGCAACTCGAGGCGAATCCTCATCAGCGAGCTTTCGGGCAAGGCGAACTTGCAGCACCTCGCGCACGCAGAAGGAATCGACCTGGAGAAAAATCCTCAAGCGGCGCAGCAGGCCGTTGCCGAGATCAAGCAACTGGAAAACGAAGGCTACGTCTTCGAGGGAGCCGAAGCCTCCTCGACTCTCATCATCCTGAAACACCTGGGCATTCTGCCCGAATTCTTTGAGCTGGTTCGCTACCGTGTGGCGGTCGAACACAGGACGACGGGTGGCACGTTCTCCGAGGCGACGGTCAAGATCCAAGTTCGAGGTGAGGAGCACCTCGCCGTGGGCGAAGGAGTCGGCCCCGTCGATGCGTTGGATGCAGCCCTGCGCTCGGCGATCCGGCAGTTTTACCCGGAGCTTGACCACATTGTTCTGAATGACTACCGAGTCAGGATCATCAACGCTGTTGCCGGCACGCACGCGAGGGTCTGTGTCTTCATCGAAACGAAGGACAAGGAGCAAGACAGTACTTGGGGAACGGTCGGCGCCGGGGAAAATATCATCGAGGCATCCTGGAGCGCCCTCAAGGACAGCATCCTGTACGGCCTCTGGCGCAAGGCACAGCCGACAGGAGACGGTTGCCTCACCGAACGCGGGTGAGATCCCGCGCTCTCTTCGCTTCGCTGTCGAGCCGTCGGCCTCTCGACAACATGAATAGAAGCGTCAGCCTCCAGTGGGCTAGCATCGTCCGTAAGATTCCACGCTTCTCCCAACGGCGGACAGACGCGCGCACGACCCCGGAAAGGATCTGAAAGCCCCCCAGACGCTTGATGCGCTGGACGAGATGGAGATCCGCCAGAAAGGCATCGGGCTCGAAGCCGCCAAGGAGTCTAAAGACTTCGGTCCGAACGAAGATTGTTTGGTCCCCAAAGGGCCCGATTCCGAATCTATTCCTCACGTTGGCGCCGGCGGCAATCACGTGATAAGTGATCCGTCGGGAGTCAAAACCAAGCCGAAAAGCTCCGCCGACGACCGAAGGATCTACCAGTTGCCGCTCAATGGCGATCCGTCCGCTCCGTGGAAAACGCACATCGGCGTAGTGGAAGAGGAGCACGTCGCCCGTGGCTGCCTCGGCGGCGCGGTTAAGCTGCTGGAACAGACCGCCGTCCGACCGGAGCAAACGATCAGCAAGAGGCTGGACCCGCTCAAGCGTGCGGTCGGAGCTGCCACCATCAACCACGATCACCTCGTCAAGCCCGGCAAGGCGCAGGTCCCACAAGGCCTGGGCCGCGGTTCCCTCCTCGTTGAGCACGGGGACAAGCGCTGAGATTTTCAGTGGCATGGCATATTGGACCACTTCGCACCCGAGAGCAAGGGCCCCAGGTAACCGGGAACGACGCAGGGGCGATCAAAAAGGATCCCGCACTTGCGGTAAGCTACCACGTCACCCAGCCCCGTCCCAGCCCCCCGTGAGCCTGCTCGGGGCCAGGGCTTCGCGATTGTTCCCGAACTGCGAGAGGACGGAGGTACATTCTGTTTGATTTTCATTCAATGCCCTCGGTTGCCGATAGGCTATACTCCTAACGGGGGAGGAAGACCTCCCCCGCACCGGGCGCCTCCGGCGCGGCAGAATCGCTGGTGCCCTCAGCGGGCAGGCTTCAAAGTGTCCTATTCGTGGCCGCGTTAGGTACAAGTGGATGTCCGCGATCGACGAAACCCTTCCTCCCCAAAAACCTTTCCCCTCGTGCACAGAGGAGCCGCATTTCCCTGCTAATGTGGGAAGAAACCTCGACGATCCAGGCGAGGAAGCCCTCAGCACGATGGGGCCTTACCGTGTGGTGGAGAAGCTTGGATCCGGCGGCATGGGCGTGGTCTACAAGTGCGATGACCCAGGGCTCAAGCGATTCGTCGCGGTGAAAGTTCTGCGCAAGAAGTACTCGAACGACGAGAGCTACCAGCGCCGCTTCCGCCGTGAGGCGCAGACAATCGCAAGCCTCTCGCATGCCTCCGTCGCGCACATTTACGGAATCGGTGAGGTCGGCACCTCCACGGGATCGTTCCTTTACATTGTAATGGAGTACCTTGACGGTCCTTCGATCGAAAAACTTCTTGCAATCGAGAAAAAGCTGCCCATCAAGCTGGCGACAGAGCTCGCGCGCGATACTGCCCTGGGCCTGAAGGCCGCCTTCGCAAAGGGCATCGTACACCGTGACATCAAACCCTCGAACCTGCTCGTGAGCCCGTCGAGCGGCCTGAAGATTGTCGACTTCGGCCTGGCGAAGGAACTTCGCGGCGAAAACTCGCTCACCGACGATGGCATCGTCATGGGCACGCCGCACTATATTTCTCCCGAGCAGGGTCGGGGCCACCCGGTCGATCATCGCTCCGACATCTACTCTCTCGGCGCCACACTCTATCACATGCTGACGGGACAACCCCCTTTCGAGGGTCCGAACCAAGTCTCGGTGATTGTCTCGCACGTTAACGACACTCCAAGACCACCGCACGACATCGAACCCTCCGTTCCCGAGTCAGCCTCTCGCGTGGTGCTCAAGATGATGGCGAAGGCCGCCGAGGATCGCTACCAGAGCTATGATGAGGTGCTAACTGACCTGGATGAGATCTTGAACGGCGTCTCATCCACCCCGGGAACGCTGCGCAGGGCCGAAACACGGCTTATCGAGGCTCCCGAACCGCGAAAAGGCCGGATGTGGGCGCTCGCCGCGCTCTCTCTGATCACGCTCATCGCTGCGACGCTGGCCTTCCTTCTGGCCCCGCCGGCACCCGCGATTGACGCGGCGCAAAGGGAAGCCTACGCCGGCTGGATCAAGGACCGCGACGATGGCGGAATCCTCCTCACGATGGACTTCTCCGCACCTCCACCCGAGCGGGCCGGGCGAGAGACATGGCGTAGTCTGCTCGTGCCTGTGAGCAATGCGCCAGAGACCGGACCTCGCCCCCAAATTCAAGGCGGCACGCTTCGCTGGGAGAGCTTTGAGAATCCAGTTGCCTGCGGGTTCAGGTTTGAGGCCATTGACGAGGTGCAAATTGGCATCGGCCAGGGAGCCGGCTCCTGCGATCTTGGCTTTTCGGTCCTCGACTCCAAAGCCCCCAGGGGGAGGCACCTCCTCGTGCGCCTTCGGCCATCGGAGGTGACCCTGGAGCCCCTCGTGGCCGAGCGAGGGGGCGAGCGGGCGAAGCTCCTTGGGCCCGACCTCGCACCGGTGCCGAGACTGCTCGGCCAGGGCCCTTTCGTGGTCTTTCTCGGGCTGAAAACATTGGCTCAGAACACGCACCTGTCGCTGAGGATCCACCGAAAAAAGGATGGGAGCCAGCACTACGAAGCTCAGTGCGAGCTGGAAGGAACCGACTGGCGCCAGGGCATCTTGGTTCTTCAGATGCAATCCCCCGTCAAACCCTTCTCGGCCTCGATCGACCAAGTCGTCATCTCGGGCAAGGTGGCTCGGCCTGCCGTCATGGAGGATTTCTCTTGGCGAAGTTAGTTGTGATCGAAGGGCCCGACGCCGGCAACGAGCACGACCTTGATGTTGCCGCGGCCAAGGGCCGCGCGAGCCTCATCGCAGGTCGCGACCCTCGCAATGAGCTCCCCGTGAACGATACGGCCGTCTCCCGAAGGCATTTCTCGCTGGAGTGGTCGCCAAGAGGCTGGCGGCTCGTGGATCAGGGCAGCCGAAACCAGACGTTTCTCAATGGTCGGCCGGTCAAGGAAGCACTGCTCGTCGCCGGCGACGTGATTCGGGCCGGCGACACCGAGTTTCGCTACGAGAACCAGGGCGAGGCTCTCAACGTCGTCGGCGTCCAGTCCACGATTCTGAAGGAGCTGCCGGTGGGCCGACGGCACGACACCATCCTCGAGCGAATTCAGAGCCTCGAGGCCGCGGTTCAAACCGCTGGAGCGCAGCCGCCCGAGCCGAGAGTGGCAGCTCATGAAGCGGTCGTGAGAGTCTCGAAGCTGTTCGAAGCCTGTGGTCAGCTCACGGCGACGATTTCTGCGACCGACCTCTTCGCCAGGCTGGTCGAGGAGGCGTTGCCCGTGCTCGAGGCTGACGGGTGCACCGTCGTGCTGCGGGAGGCAGGACGCTGGGTGCTCAAGGCCTCGCAGTCAAGCCCTGACTCGCCCGGTGGCGTCAATGTCTCCGAATCGATCCTCGAACGCGTCGCTCAGGAGAAGAGGGCCACGCTCACTGCCAGCACAAGGAAGGAGAATGGCTCCACAGCTTCAGCGGAGAGCTTGAGCGTGATTGCCGCGCCCCTCGTCTCGAGCGGAGAGACCCGGGCGGTGCTTTACGCCGAGCGCAGGGCAACGCACCGACCTTTCACCGAGGCAGACCTCGAGCTTCTCGCGGCCATCGCAGAGCCAGTGGGGTCGCTCTTCGCAAAGTTCGAAGCAGCCGAGAACCTGCGGCAAGAGAACCGAAACCTCTACCGTAGCATCACGGAAACAAAGCGCATCGTCGGCCGCTCCAGGGCGACCGAGGAGCTGCTCGAGTTCATCCGCAGAGCCTCTCCAACGCCAATGACCGTGTTGATCCAGGGTGAGACGGGCACCGGCAAGGAGCTCGTGGCCGCTGCGATCCACTACGCGAGCCCTCGCCGGGGCCGCCCCTTCGTGGCGATCAACTGCGCTGCCTTGCCCGAGAATCTGGTCGAAAGCGAGCTTTTCGGTCACGAGCGCGGCGCATTCACCGGGGCAGCGACCCGCAGGAAGGGCCGGTTCGAGCTGGCAGACTCGGGCACGGTATTCCTGGACGAGGTCGGAGAACTGACGCTTGCCTGCCAGGCCAAACTGCTACGGCTGCTCGAGGAGCGGCAGTTCGAGCGAGTGGGCGGCGTGGAGTCAGTGAAAATCGACGTCAGGATCATCGCGGCCACGAACCGTGACCTCCTCGCCGCCGTGAACGAGGGCGCCTTCAGGGAGGACCTTTACTACCGGCTGAGCGTGCTCAACGTCCAAATCCCACCTCTCCGACAGCGCCCGGAGGACGTCCCGCTCCTTGCCCAGCACTTCCTCGATGCCCTGGGGGGCACGTCGAAGCTCTCGAAGGCTACTCTCAAGAAACTCGGCGAGTACTCGTGGCCGGGCAATGTGCGACAGCTTCGCAATGTGATCGAGAGCGCCGTCGTGCTTGGCAAAGGACCCGAGATCAGTCCCGAGGACTTGATCCTGCCCCCCCCGAAGCGGCTGGACGGCCCCAGGGAGAAGGAGGCGTGGGAGCCGATAACACTTGAAAGCCTCGAGAGGTTTCACATCGAGCGAGTTCTCGGCCACACCAGTGGTAACAAGAAGCGGGCCGCTGAGCTCCTCGGGATCGAGCGATGCACGCTCTACGCGAAGTTGAAGTCTTATGACCTTGGCAGCCCGAAGGGAGAGCTGGATGAATGATTTCCGGAGGCTCGCGATGGCGACCTTGGTGACGCTCCCTGCGCTCTGGGGGTTCCTCCTGGCAGACGATCCCCCGGTGAAGAAATCTCCCGAGGAGCCCGGTACGTCTCCTCCACCACTAAACCCAAGAATCGTCATTCGCCAGCGGAAGACACCCCTCCCCGAGAAGGTAGCACTGCCAGGGAAGGCGGGGGAATACCCGGCTCCGCAGGTGCTGTCTCTCGCAGGTGTGCTCACGGGCCGCCCCGTACGCCTCGATGGCAATCGAGTGCGTGAGACCAAGGTGACGATCAACGAGGGCTCCGCCGGGGAAGAGGTCACGCTCGAGGAGCTGAAGGTGATCCTCGCTTCGCACAAGCTCTTCCTGTTTCCGATAACGGACCCACAGGAAGGCGAGATCCTCGTGGCAAGTCGCAACCCGGAGTGGAAGGAGGAGCCGCCAAGGTTCACGAAGGTTCTGGAGGTCCGCGAGGGGAGCTTCAAGCAGGCCTGGGAAAAGATCGAGAAGGCGGTCAAGGAGCGAAATTCAAGGCTCTCCGGGGGAGAAGCGCCCATCGTCGCGATCATGAGCGAGCGATCGGGCAAGATCATCCTGGGGGCCGGAAAAGAGGAGCACCTCACGCAACTCGCGAAAGAGCTCGAGCAAGAGCTTGCGACAAAGGCCGCTGACCGACCCCACCTTTACACCTACACGGGCCTCCACCGTTCAGTTGCCGCACTCGAGAAAGGCCTTCGCGAAAAGCTAAGCGAGGCCGATTTGAACCAGGTGCATGTGGTGATTGCAACGAAGGGCAACCGTCTCTTCTTCCGCGCCCCGGCAGATGTCTGGGAGAAGGTCCAAGTCGCCTTGAAAGAGCTGGACACCGACCGCGAGGAATAGGCCGACTCGGCTCGGCGATTCATTTCCCGCTGCCCCCTCGTCTCCCCTCCTCTACTTCCCTGGTCGCCGGAGCCCGCCACAGAACTGGAGGCACTTGTCCAACGGGATGTCAAGCCCTCCCCGAAAACGGCCGAAAACTATGGGGCCGATTCACTTTGTGTTTCCTTTTCAAACCCTCGGCCTCACCCAACCTCGGTTTGGGGCTCGGCCAGCAATGACCCTCGGACTCCTAAATGAACAGCCAACAAAGTCTTGCGAAACGCGACGCCGCGACTTCCTCAGTTGGCCAGGGCTTTGCATTGGAGGCTACTTCGCCCCCCCCAGGCCGGGAAACAAGGTCTCCGAGAGGAAAAGAGTCTGCCGAGGAGTGGAACGTTTCGATGATTTCGCACTGTAAACGCACGATGCTGACTTGCATTCTCGGAGGATTCTTCTGCCTCTGCATCTCCCCGGACGTCCACCCACAGGGTGCCGAACCAGCGCCCGGGAACGATCCGCCCCCGACCAGTGAAGACAGCGGAACGACCGCGGAAGCAGAGCCTGAAGACGCTCCTGCGCCTCTTCCTGCCGACGCCAAGGCTCCTGCCGGCGGCATGGGAGCGCCTCCCGCAGGCGGCACCCGGCCCAATGAACCGTCGGAGACTCTGCCCGGTACCGGTAACGGAGCCCCCACGCCCCAAGCCACCTCCCCGGATCCCACCGAGGAGGGCAAGAAACAGAAAATTCTGCCTCGATCCCCGGAATGGAAGGCGGGCCGCGTCGACATCTCGGCCGGAGAGATCGAGGTGCTCGAGTTTATCCGCTTCCTCGCCGACTACACCGGGTTGCCTGTAATCATCGATTCAACCAACCAGCAGGCACAGCAGCAAAAAATCCTGATCGCCGCCCCCATGAAAGGCGTGACGGCCGAAATCGTGATCGCCCTCCTCCAGGCGAATCGTTACCTCGTGACAAGGCAGGTCTTGCCAAGCGGCGAGGAGATTTTGAACGTCGTCTCACAGCAAGGCGCCGTTCAGGGTCCCGACGAGCCGAAGCAAAACCCACTCCTGCGCGTCGACGGCGCGAAGGTCGAGGAGTTCGCCGACGTCTTGACCTCGGAAGTGACGTCAGTACGTCCCGACGAAATTGCCACCATGGTCTTCACGCTCAAGTACACACAGCCCACGGATGCCATCCAGTCGCTCAACAGCCTCATTGGCGGGCAAAAAGGGGCCAAGTCACAAGCCTTCAGCATTGTCGACGTCAAGAACTCCATGCTAGTGATCATCACGGCGAAGTTCGGACTCCTCAACTACCTGGCCAAGCTTCTCTCGATCATCGACGTGCCCCTCAAGGAGCCCGAGCGAATCATTCAGATCATCGATATCGAGAACGCCGACGCCGATGAGATGATGCAGCTTATACAGACCTTTCTTCAAGGGCGAGGCTCGGGCGGCCGGTTCGGCGGTCGAGGGCTCGGCGGCACTCCAAGCCCGGCGCCAGGAGTACCGGGTGCCGGCGGCGGTGGCCGCCAATTAACCGAGCTGCAGACGAATCTCATAGCTGACTGGCGCACCCAAAAGATCATTGTGGAGACCTACTCGGAGCGTGATCTGGAGGACATCCACATGCTCATCAGGGAGCTGGACGCCCGCTTCGACATCCGACGCCTGAAAACGCGAATCTACCAGGTTCGCTATCTCAAGGCCGACGAGGTCGCCGGCGACTTGCAGACGCTCATCGGCGGTGCGGGCGGAGGTTTGTCAGGCCAGCGTGGCCTCGGGGGCGGCGGACGCGGCGGCGGCGCAGGCGGTGCTGCAGGAGGACGCCGTGGTCGATCGGGGGGAGTTTCCCGGGTTGGGGGCCGAGGAGCGGGAGGGGGCATTGCTGGTCCGACACCTGGAATCCCGGGCGGCGCGGGAGGAGGTGGCACGAATGCTCCGATGCCAGCCTTGATTGTGCCCCACGTGCAGACGAACTCGCTCATTATCCAGGCCGAGCCCGAGGAGTACGCCGAAATCATCAATATCCTCGAACAGATTGACGTGAAGCGCCGCCAGGTCTTTCTCGAGGCAGCTCTCGTCGAGGTCACCAGCGGCAGCCAGCTCAATTACACGATCGAACTCCTCGCCGGCGAGCCGAACGATACGGCCACCCGGGCGCTTTTTGAGTCGTCCTTTGGCCTCTCGGGCATCGACTTCCAGGAGTTCAACCGAACGATTCCGGATCTCTCGGGCCCGGCCAGCGTGCCTCCTGGCGCCCTGGTCGCGATCATGAGCCGAGGCAAGTTCCCGGCCCTGGTCAGATTCTTCAAGACCAACACCGACACACAAGTCCTCGCAACTCCCTTTATTATCGCTGATGACAACCAGTCCAACACACTCGACATCACCGAGACACGCTATGTGCAGAACACCAACGTCGCAGGCGGCGCCGCCGGTGTGACCACAACGAGCAATGAGGGCGAGGACGCCGGGATCACGCTCGACATCACTCCCACGATCAGCTCCCAAAGCGCTGTGTTTCTCGAGATGTCCCTCGAAGTATCGCAGTTCCAGCAGGGCGGAACGGCGCAGGTGCTGCCCCCGAAGACCACCAACTCGGTAACGTCGGCGGTGACCATTCCCGATGGTGAGATTTTTGTAATCGGTGGCCTGACCCGGGAGAACCAGGCGAAGGCTGTCTCGAAAGTGCCAATCCTCGGTGACATACCGCTCCTCGGCAAACTCTTCCGGTCGGAGACAACGTCCCGGTCGATATCCAACCTCTACATCTTCCTGAGGGCTCACGTCCTGATACACCCCGAATTCAAGGATGGAATCGAGCTGGCCAAGAATGCCCAGGAACAGGTGGAAAAGTTCGCTCCCCACATGAACATCGTCCGGTTTTCGGCCCCGCAGGTCCCCATTCCGCCCCCCAAGGAGACGGATCTCGACGCCCCCAAACGGTTTGAAACTCGCTCTCGTTCCAGGTTCCCCGAAGGCTACGAGGCACCTCTTGGCCCTTACGAAAAACAACCCCACAAGAGTGAGGAGCCTTCACCCACCCTTTACCAGGGTGATCCGGAGAGCCCAGGAAATGAAGGCGGCATGGGCGCCGCCACGCCTCCGACACAGACGCCAGGGCTGAAGGTCAGGGAGCCGCAGCCCCGCCAGGACGTGCCCGTGGAGCCCGCCACGAAACAGCCGACCCAGGTGAAGAGTGCTCCCGAGCCCGACACAGCCATGCCCCCCCTCGTGCGTCCACCCACCACGAGCGAGGAGCAGGAGCTTGACAACCCTGCGGCGCTGGAGGGCACGGGCATGGAACTCGATCCGGACGGCTCGAGCTGGCTCTTGCCGCTGAAGCCCAAGAAGCAATAATCACCTTCATGAAGCTAAGCCTTGTTCAAAATCTGGTCAGCGAGGGCGTTCTCGACGAGGAGCAGCTTGCCGAGTGCCGGGGAATCGAGCTCAACACGGGTGAGCCCATCGATCGGGTGCTTCAGCAGAAGGGTTACGTCTCTGAATCGAAGCTGCTCGAGATCCTCGGCCGTCACCTGCGGCTTCCGGTGCGCGAAGACCTGGACTCCATCGAGGTGCCGAAAGAGTTTACTTCGAAGGTCCCCGCTCAGTTCGCTCGAACCTACAATCTGATAGCGGTCGCGAAGACGAACGCCGGATTCGAGGTCGCCACGTGCAACCCCCTCGAAATCCACCCCATGGACGATCTGGCCATGATGCTTTCGGCCAACGTCGTTCCCCTTCTTGCGCCGCGTGCCAGGATCACGTCACTCATCAACAAGGCTTACCAGCGCTCCTCGACCGATGTGGATGAACTCCTCGACGGCATCGAGGAGGACGACATGATCAGCTTGACAAAGGTCATCGACGAGTCCGAGGACGTCCTCGACATCGCGAACAAGCCTCCGATTATCAAGCTAATGAACACGATCCTGTTCGAGGCCCTGAAGATTCGCGCAAGCGACATTCACTTGCAGCCCTACGACGAACGGCTTCAGGTACGGTACCGAATCGATGGGATCCTGTACGATTCGAAGGTGATACCTAAGAAGTTCCAGGACGCCATCATCAGCCGCGTCAAGGTCATGGGCAAGATGGACATCGCCGAGCGCCGCCTTCCACAGGACGGCCGAACGACGATCAAGGTCGGCGACGGCGAGGTCGACGTGCGAATCTCGAGCGTACCGACCTCGCGGGGTGAACGCATCGTGTTTCGTCTCCTCGACAAGAGCGCCCGACTCTACAAGCTGCAGGAGATCGGCCTCACCGACACGAACCTGAGCACAATCCGGAAGCTGATCGGTTACTCCCACGGGATCGTCCTGATCACGGGCCCCACCGGGAGCGGCAAGACGACGACGCTCTACTCCGCCCTCGCAGAGATCAATTCCGATGAGAAGAACGTGATCACGATTGAGGACCCGATCGAATACAACATCGACGGGATCAGCCAGATCCAGGTGTCCAACAAGAAGGGCCTGACGTTCGCCTCCGGGTTGAGATCCCTCATGCGCCAGGACCCCGACGTCATGATGGTGGGCGAGATCCGCGACGGAGAGACAGCGGCCATCGCAGTACAGGCCGCGAACACGGGACACCTTGTCTTCTCCACACTACATACCAACGACTCGGCCGGCGCCATCACGCGTCTGATCAACTTGGGCGTCGAGCCTTACCTGGTAGCCTCGGCCGTGATCGCCGTCATCGCCCAGCGTCTTGTGCGTCTCAATTGTCCCTACTGCAAGGAGGGGCATGAACCCACGGACGCGCAAATCTCGGAGCTTGGCCTGCCCCGCAGTGCTCTCCTCGAGGGGAAGCTGTGGCGAGGAAAAGGCTGCGAGAACTGCCTGGGCCGCGGGCTCTTCGACCGAACGGCGATTTATGAGATTCTCGTCCTTGACGAGTTGATGCGAGACCAAATCATCGAGCGCACGAGCGCGTCCGTCATGAAACAGTCGGCCGTGCAGCGAGGGCACCTCTTGACCCTCCGAATGGATGGCGCCAGGAAGGTCGCCGCGGGCCAGACCACCACCGAGGAGGTTTTCCGCGTCACCCAGCTCGACGTCTTCTAATCGGGGACAGGACCCATTGGCTGTGTCGAATCACTTGACGGCGCAGAAAGCATAGATTTCTCCCATGCCGATCTACGAGTACAGAGCCTTGACGGTGGCAGGCCAGGCAAGAAAGGGGATCATCGATGCCGATACGCCCCGGCTGGCCCGGGAGAAATTGCGTATCGAGAAAGTCCACGTCACGGAGATGTGGCCCGTCGACGCCCGCACGAAGGCTTTGAAAGGGGGCAAAGGTGGTCGATGGAATGCCCTCGCCATCAAGCTCCCGAAGTTCGAGCGTCGGGTCACAACCCGTGACCTCGCCACGTTCACGAGACAGTTCTCGACACTCCTGAAAAGCGGCATCCAGCTCGCGGACGCTCTGAAGGCTCTCGTTGAGCAGTGCACGGACCGGAGCATGGAGAGGGTCCTGCGCGTGGTAAAAGAGGAAATCACCTCGGGAAACAATCTGGCCGAGGCCCTCGCAAAGCACCCCCGCTACTTCAGCGACCTGTACGTGAACATGGTAAAAGCCGGCGAGGCGAGCGGCACGTTGGATGTGGTGCTCACGCGCATCGCCGAGTATCTGCAGAAGCAGGCCAGCCTCAAGGGAAAGGTCGTCTCGGCGATCACTTACCCGGCGATCATGGTCTCGGTGGGCACGGCCGTCGTTATCTTCCTCATGTCGTATGTAGTCCCGCAGATCACGAAGGTCTTGACCGATCGTGGTCAGCCGCTCCCGTTCGTGACGGAGGTCTTGATACAGTTCTCGGGGCTCGTGCGAGACTTCTGGTGGATCGGCCTGATCGCGCTCCTTGCTGGCTATTTCCTCCTGAGGGCCGCGCTGGCCACCGAGGCTGGCCGGTTGAGGTTTGATACTCTACTCCTGCGCCTCCCGCTCTTCGGCAGTCTCTTTACCAAGCAAGCGATCTCCCGCTTCGCGATGACGTTCTCGACGCTCTTGAAAAGCGGCCTCCCGGCACTCGACGCCCTGAAGATCGTCTCCCTGGTAGTCAACAACGCCCGCCTCACCCAGGTTATCAACGACATTCACCAGCGAATCATTGAAGGAGCGGACATCGCGACGCCGATCAAGAAATCGCGGATTTTCCCCCCCATGGTCGGCTACATGGTGGCCGTCGGCGAGCAGTCGGGACAGCTTGAGGATGTGCTCGATCGCGTGTCGGAGAGCTACGAGGAGGAGCTTGACTTCGCAATCCAGCGACTCACAAGCATGATCGAGCCGATCATCATCATCTTCCTTGCGGTCGTTGTCGGCTTCATTATTGCCGCCGTCCTCCTGCCGCTCCTCGACTTCAAGGGCATTTGATTGTGGAGAGTGGGCCGGCATCTTACCATCACACCTGTCTGCTGGACTCCTTGACACACACCGAACGGCTTTTCAGAGAGGGACTTTATCCATGCGTTTCAAGAAAATTGGTTGGGCTTCACTCCGCGAGAGCCAGGGCTTCACGCTCCTCGAGCTCATCGTCGTCATTACAATCATCGGCCTCCTTTCCACCCTCGTGGTCGTCAGCACAAAGAACATTGGCCCGAATGCTCGCCGGACGAAGATCATCTCGGACCTCGAGACGATTCAGAAGGTTGCCATGGGGATTTTCACCGAAACAGGCCAGTGGCCCGAATCCATCGAGGCCATGGTCGATGCCAAGGACTCGAGCGGGAAGGGCCTCATGAACGCGCTGGACAAGTTCCCGAAGGACCCCTGGGGCCACGAGTACAAGCTCGAGATCGTCGACGGGCAGGCCAGGGTCACTTGCCTCGGCGTCGACAACGCCGAAGGCGGCGACAACGAGGCGGAAGACATGGTGCGCCCCGAGGAGAGGAACAAGTAGGCGCACCCCCATGCCCCTGGAGGCCAGAGCAGAGTCAGCGCCAAGAGACGAAGACCACGCCCGGGGAGCAGCTCGAGCGGGACGCGGCCCGATCGCTTCGATGGCGTGGATCCTGGCAAAAAGCGCCCCTGTCCTTGTGTCCAGCTTCGACTGCCAGCCATGCTGCTGTTCAGGCCCTGGCAAGCGTCAAACCAAAATCCTTGGGGACATCGAGACGATTCAGAAGGTTGCCTTGGGGATTTTCAGGGAGACTGATCACTGGCCCGAATCCATCGAGGCCATGGGTGATGCCAGGGACTCGAGCGGAAAGGGCCTCCTGAAGGCGTTCGACAGGATCCCGAAGGACCCCTGGCACCACGAGCACCCCTACGGGGTGCTCAACAACCGGATCCACCTGCGCTGCTGGGGCAGCGGCGACAAGAGCCAAGCGGCTGACGTGGCTTTTCCCCGAGGCAGGTCATGATCCACCCGCGCCGTCTCGGCTCACACCTGCAGTGCTCCGCTGCTTTCACGTTCCTCGAGCTTATCCTGGTCCTGACCGTGGTGAGCTGCCTCCTCTTGATAGGGATTCCCACCTTCAGGGGGCTTGCTCCCAAGTACCGTCTACGCAGCGCGGCGCGGGGAATCGGCTCAACTCTCGAGAGCACCCGCATCGCAGCCATGTCGCGTGGCCTCTGGACTGGCATACACTACGTGCTCACGCCGACCTCCAGAGATGAAGCGGACGGCTCCTACTACCAGATCATCCCACCTCCCCCGGAGGAATTCCCCGACCAGCCCCTTGCCGACCGACAGCTCCTCGAAAGGATGTCTCTTCCCTCCGGCGTGCGAATTGCACGGGTCATCCTCTCAAGCGGCCAGGTGATCTCCCGCGGATCGATCAATTTACTCTTTTCCCCCATGGGCAACACTGGCAGTCACATCGTGGCGCTCGAAGGTGCGGATGAACGCATCATGTGCTTGAAGATGAGCTCCATTACCGGGGTCATCGAGTTCTTCGAAGGGTCCGAGCCCGCGTTCCAGCACTTCACGGAGTAACCATGCGAAACCGAAGGGCTAACCGACACCTCCGAGCCTCTGGTTTCACGCTGCTCGAGATCGTCATCGCGGTGACGGTGCTCGCCGTATTTCTGTTGCCCATGATGTTGATCGTCGCGAACGCCAAGACCCGAGCGATCCGCTACACGCAGCAGCGAGAGGTCCGAGACCTCGCCCAGCGAAAGCTCTTCGACCGTATCCACTACTACGAGACGAGCGATTCAGGCACCTTCACGCTCGAAGGGCGCCCGGACTGGCAATGGCAAATCGACTCACCCGAGATGGTCGGGGGAAGCGAGCAGGTCCTTCTCGAGTACACGATCAAGGTGCGGTTGCCGCAAAAACTCGAGGGAGACGTGTCGGCCAAATCGGGGGACGACAACAAGGAGGGTTCGACCTACCAGATGAGCCTCTGGACCTTCCCGAGCAATATTTGGTACGAGGAGCAGGAGCTCATTTATGAATCGGGCGGCTACTCACCCCTCTATGGCAGCCGCTTCGACGAAGGAGACCCTTACCGATGAGACGCCTTGAGCGCCGCGGACTCCCCTGCCTTCGGGAGCCCTCCGGCTTCACCCTGATTGAGCTTGTGATTGTCATGGCGATCCTTGTCATGGTGCTCACGATGACGTACCGGATGATCCTCGACTGTCTCGACGCCGAACGTACCATCGACAAGCTCACAATCCCTGAAAAGGTCGGCGAAGGTATCTTGGCCCTCTTCCGATCGGACCTCTCGGGCACGATCTGGCGCCACTCCGGCACTCGAGTCTTTTTTGTCACCGACAACGGATCCGGCAAGGCTGCTCGCGACGAGATCCGTTTTCTGAGCACCGTGGAGCCGACGCCGGTGGAGGATGCCACACAGGGTTCGACGGCTCAAGTATCGACGATTCGAACGATTACGGGCCTCGCTTACTTTCTCAAACAGGGCGGGGGAATCGACGGAGTCCCGGCGTACACGCTCTTCAGAAAGGAGATCATCGACTTCACCGACGAGAACCCCCTCGAAGCACCGGGCACGAATTACGAGGTCTACGACAAGATCGCCTACTTGAGCATTGAGTGCTTCGACAGCTACGAGTCCTTCTGGAGCCAGGTGTGGGACTCCGAGGCCATGATCAACGAGGAGCTGGCGGACCTGGAGGCGGAGACCGAGGCGAACGCCGGGATCGCGGAGGTCGGACAGCGAGATGATGATGAGGGGAAGAATCCACGCGCCGGGACGAGCGCAAAGGGCGGCGAAAAGTCGAGGGATCCGAAAAGCGGCCCGAGAGATCCGAGTACGAGCCGACGCGCGGCGGCCCGAGAGCAGAACGCGTTGACAAGAAACGCCCCCGGCGCCGATCCCACGCTGGGCGAGGGCCAAAATGCGGAGCTGCTCCCTCCGGCGGCGGTCCCATCGGCCGTGAGGATCGAGATTGGCATCTATGCTGGCCAGGGCGGAAAGATCGAGCGGGATGGCCAAGGGACCCCCATCGTGAGAACTTACGCAACGATCGTGCCGATCCTGGCGGCGCAGCGCGTGAAGGTCGAGCCCGAGGAGAATGACCCCTTGCTGGACGGAGGAGAAATCGCTGGCGCCACGGATCCCGAGGGTGGTCCTGGCGGTTCCAGTGGTGGCACCCACCTTGGCGGTCGTGGGCAACCCAGGGCCGGCCAGCCGGCACGTGGAGCGGCTGGCCGGGGCGGTCGAGCAAGACCTGGACCCGGTGGGACCCCATTGCCAAGGCTGCCCGGCCTGCCCGGAGGGGCAAGGTAGGCATTTTTTACCCCCGCTGGGCTCCGCCTCACCTGTAAGATCTGTTGGAATCTGTATCTTGGACACCGAGCCGAGCAGATTCGCCAAAGAAGGCGTGAGCGACAAGTCGCTCAGACCGGACTCCGGAATACCCCTCAATTCCAAGGCTTTTCATGCAATCCACCGGAGCTGGCAATGCAAGGGACGGGACTGGCTCAACGGACTGTTGAGACGGTCCTGCTTTTTCGGCGCCAACGCCAAACGGCCCGTGGCGGCAAGGTACCAGTATTGCTAAAATGGATTTCGTTACGGGTCCCGCTCAAGAAACAACACCCGAGAAGAGCACTAGCACCAAGGAATCTACTGGCGGCGCGTCCAGTGCAAGGCGCACATCTGGCCGTCTCATGAGCTTGGCCATCCACGCCGTGGCTTGTGGATAAGGATTGTCATCGAATGTTCCAACCGTAAGAAGGGTTGACCCATCGGTCCCGACAGGTGAATCCCAAGAGGCAATGCATAGCAATGAAGCAAGAACGTAAGACAAGGATAGAGCTGCGTGCCGTGAATCGCTGTCTCCTCTTTGCGAACGCCCTGATGATCCTCATCAGTTGTGGTGGAGGAAAATCCGCCCCCGGCGTGGGTATCCAGAATGTCACCGCGGCAGCCCCACGCCTCCAGGAAGTCAACTCAAGCGGCGATTACTCGCCCTACTACGCCACGGGCGACCTGCAGCGACCTCGCTATTTTCACGAGACTATTCTCGACAACAAGGGGCGACCCATCGTCATGGGCGGCACGGACGAGCGTGGTTACTCGGGACTCGACTCACTCGAAATTTTCGACCAATCCGGCTTCGAGGAGGACATCCCGCGCCCCGCGAGCCTCACGGGCTTCTGGATCGACACTGACTTCGCTGGCGATCCCATCAGCTTCAAGAGCGGCCCACGCATGCTCTTCACGACAGACCTCCTGGCTGACGGGCGGATCTTGATTGTCGGCGGCAGCTCTGACCTCCTGCGAAGCAAGCTCCTCGACGGAGCCGAGGTCTTTGATTCGGAAACACGAACGACGGAGAGCCTCGAGGCCAAGATGGTCTTGCCCCGTTTCCGGCACACTTCCGTGCTTCTGAATGACGGAAGCGTGCTCTTCATTGGAGGGCAAATTTCCATGACAGTCACCATTATCGATGACCGTATTCCGGAAGGCTTTCCTGGCCGTGAACGCCAGGAATCTCGCTTTGTCACGACACCGCTGTGCGAGTTCTATTCGCCCAAGGAGGCGAAATTCATCCAGATGACATTCCCCGAGAGCGACCGACCCTCGAAGCTAAATACGCCTCGCGGCCGGGCCAGTCACGCCACGACCAAGCTGGCGGGTCCCGACGGCGACCTCGGCACCTCGGACGACGTTGTGATCATCGGAGCTGGATTTCAGAGTTTCAGCGGCCAGTTTGCTCCCGACAACAAGTTCTTGTTCAACGTCTCCCGCCAGCTTGCGGTGGGGCTTCAAGGGATGGAGTTCTTCGACCCAATTACGCGAGCTTTCACGCAGGTGAGCACCGTATCGCTCGACCGCCCAAAGCTCAACAACCCGCACATCATGAACCTGGGCCAGTTCAACAACGTTGCAATCGACGGAACCAGGGGCCTCGGCAACATGGCCTTTTTCACCGGCGGCAATGTCGACGAGGACTGCCCGGTCACGGCCTTGAACGACCTCCTCCTTGTCGCCACCTACACCGGTTTCGGGCCCGCAGGCGGAATCCAGTTCTTCCGCATCATCGAGGACCAGCGCAACAGTCACATTGAAGGCAATGAATCCATAGTGACCAATCCTGCCTTGAACTTGGTGGCGCGCTCGGCCACGAACCCAGTGGCGATGCCCAGGGCCATTCGAACCGCGCCCAGCGCAGGGAATCTATCCACATGGCTCGTCGTCACCGCAGGCGTTGACATCAAGAATAGTTTGGGAGGATGCGTCTCCAACTATGCCGACCCCACCATGTTAGCCGGATCCGTCTGGGACCCGTTCTTCAGCTTGCCGGCAATCGACGTGGGCCAGTCCGGACGCGACCTGCGCAGCCAACGCACGGTCAACAATCCCCTGGGCGTGATCGGCTGCTGGCTCACACTTGACGGCGCCATGCCATCCACCGACCGATCGTTCTACGGCTCGACACCACCGTCCCGCTGGGCAAGGCGCGTTGGCGCCACCCGAAATTGGGCAAAGCTCGTGCCCGTTGCCGGCGAGGATGGAATCGTCTACTCAACCGACGACCGCGTGCTCCTGACAGGTGGTGGCAATGAGTACGGCGACGCAATCAACGTCGGAGGCGAGCCCACCTCTCCCTCCTGCGAAATTTTGATCATGCCAGGCTCCACGTCAAAAAGTCCGGTGCCCTAGACACTCGCAATATCTCTCCCTGAACGGTTTTATCTCCCGGCACTCCACCCACGGCCCGCCCCGAGACCGAGAGACCTCGGAGGTGGGAACGAGCAACCATGAGACACACCCCCGCCAATCATCTCCCAGGCACACGAGCGTCGCTGCCCACCAGATCACCTCGATCTCGCGCGATGCAAGTTGTCTTGCCGCTTACGATCTCGATCGTGCTGTTCTCGACCCTGGTCTTCATGGTGGTCCGTGAGATTGGAAAGTCGATGGAGAAGCCTGTTGCAGAGCTCACGCTGCCTCCAGCAGCACCAGCGCCCAGCACGCGCCCGACGACGATGATCCCCCAGGGCGATCCCAGCTCGCCAAACCCCTTCAAGAATCCGGCTGGCCCCACCCCTCGCGCTGGGGGGAAGTATCCTCGATGGAACCTGAAGGATTTCCCCGGATCCTGGAACGAGGGGATCGCGCAGGCACTACACTCCTTTTTCGAAGCGCTCGAGTACGACTCGAATCGGCCCATCGACATGAACCAAATCGAGAAGATCCTGGATGATCTGAAGGACTACCTGGCCCAGAGCGATCCGGATTCAATTCCAACCCTCGCCACGATCTTGAACGCCGAGACTGACTTCGTGTACCGCCGCATGATCCTGACTACAATCGGCGAGCTAGGCCCCAGGAGCGCCGCGGCGACCTTTGTACTTCGAGATTTTTTCATGGCGCGGTACTCTGATCCGCAGAACCGCTCGGAGATACTCCACGTGGTCAAGGCCATGTCTTACCTTCAGAATGACACGTCCTACGACACGCTCACGGACTTGATCGACCGGGGCCACAGCGACCCGAGCCTGCACAAGTA